>CBDUXW010000118.1:0-8108 GCA_965371275.1 uncultured bacterium
TTACCGTTGACGTCGTGGCATCGGGGGTGAATGATCTGCGGCCATGCAGATCATCCGCAGCGCCGAGGTCTACGACGTGTGCATCGTGGGGTCGGGAGCAGGTGGCGGCATGGCTGCCCACGAGCTCACCGCCGCCGGCGCCAATGTCGTGATGCTCGAGGCCGGTCCGATGTGGGACACACGCGCCGACGGCTTCATGTTCAAGCGGCCCTACGACTCGCCGCGCCGCGGCGCCTCGACGCCCGAGCAACAGTTCGGCGAGTTCGACGCCGGTCTCGGGGGCTGGTCGCTCGACGGTGAGCCGTACACGGTCGCCGACGACCAGGAGTTCGATTGGTTTCGCACCCGCATGCTGGGCGGCCGCACGAACCACTGGGGGCGCATCTCCCTGCGCTACGGACCCGACGACTTCAAAGGTCGTAGCGCCGACGGTTTGGGCGACGACTGGCCCATCAGCTACGACGACCTGGCGCCGTACTACGACCGCGTCGATCGGCTGATCGGCATCTTCGGCAGCCGCGAGGGGTTGCCGAACGATCCCGACGGCATCTTTCAGCCGCCGCCGCAGCCGCGCTGTTGGGAGCTGCTGATCAAGGAGGGCGCCGACCGGATGGGGATCACCTGCATTCCGTCGCGCCTGTCGATTCTTACGCGCCCACTCAACGGTCGCCGGGCATGCCATTACTGCGGCCAGTGCAATCGCGGCTGCGGCACCGCGTCGAATTTTTCGTCGCCCACCGTGTTGCTGCCGCCGGCGCTCGACACCGGAAAGCTGCGCATCATATCCAGCGCCATGGCCCGCGAGGTGACGATCAACGAGCAAGGCCTGGCCAACGGGGTTTCCTATGTCAGCAAGGAGGACGGCCGTGAGTACCAGGTGCGGGCTCGCATCGTAGTGTTGGCGGCCAGCGCCTGCGAGACCGCACGGCTGCTTCTCAACTCGACGTCGTCGCTGTTTCCCGACGGGCTCGCCAACTCGACGGGTAACGTCGGCCGCTATCTCACCGACAACACGGGAACCGATGTCGCCGGTTTCATCCCGCGGTTGGTCGACAACGTGCCGCACAACGAAGACGGGGCCGGCGGCGCTCACCTGTTCATGCCGTGGTGGCTGGACAACCGCGACCTCGACTTTCCGCGCGGTTACCACATCGAGATCTGGGGCGGCCGCGACATGCCGGGCTACGGCTTCATGGGCGGTATCCACCGGCTTCCCGGCGGCGGCGGCTACGGTAGGCGGCTGAAAAGCGACTATCGTCGCTACTATGGCGCGACCATCGGTTTCTCCGGACGCGGCGAGATGATCCCCAACGCCGACAGTTACTGCGAGATCGATCCTGACACCGTGGACCAGTGGGGCATCCCCGTGCTGCGCTTCCACTTCATGTGGGGCGACGAGGAGATCCTCCAGGTCAAGCACATGCAGGAGACGTTCCGTGGGCTCATCGAGGAGCTCGGCGGCACGCCACTCGGCGACATACCGGGCAAGGAAGACGGCTACGGGATTCTCGCCGGCGGCCGCATCATCCACGAGCTCGGCGTGACGCGCATGGGCGACGACTCGCGGACCTCGGTGCTCAACGCCACCTGCCAGGCCCACGAGGTGAAGAACCTCTTCGTCGCCGACGGCGGGCCGTTCGTTACCAACGGCGACAAGAATCCGACCTGGACAATCCTGGCGCTATCGATGAGGACGAGCGACTACATCATCGAGCAACGCAATCAGGGGAATCTCTGATGGGCAATGAGAAAAAATCGCCGGCAAGCGTGCTGAATCGCCGCCAGGCGCTCAAGTTGCTGGCGTCGGCCTCGGCATCGGGAATGTTGTGGACGCCGCTCGACGTCGCCATGGCGGCGGAAAAGGCTCTGGATGCCCGCGCCCAGGCGGCGGCGACAGGCTCGGCCTTCGCTCCCGAGTTCTTCAGCGACCACGAGTGGGACACCGTTCGCCTTCTCGTGAACCTGATCATTCCTGCCGACGAGCGCTCCGGCAGCGCCACTGACGCCGGCGTTCCGGAGTTCATGGACTTCATGATGCTCGACCGGCCGACGATGCAAACGTGGATGCGCGGCGGCCTCGCCTGGCTCGACGTCGAGTCCCAGCAGCGCTTCGAGCGCACCTTCCTCGATGCCACAGATGATCAGCGCACCGACATTCTCGACTTGATCGCCTGGCCGCAGCGCGCCGCCGACGAGCACCGCCACGGGGTCGCGTTCTTCACTCGTTTCCGCGACCTCACAGCCTCCGGATTCTGGACCACCGAAATCGGTATCAACGACCTGCAGTACATGGGCAATACCGTTGTCTCGGAGTGGACCGGCTGCCCCGACGAGGCGCTACGCCGGGTAGGCGTCCAACGCCCCGAAGGGTAACCGGGCAAGAACGAGGGGTCGGAGCTCAGCGCCCTCGATCCGATGAACGCCCTGCGGCAGGAATAGCGGCTAGCGCCAGACGGTATCTCCCGCCGGGGCGCCGCGGCCCGGCAAGATTTCGCGCAAGTAGGTGTGTAGCCCGCGCTCCTGCTGCCACTGGCGGGGGTAGCCGAGCGACACCTCTTCGAAGCGCACGCCGTCCAGGAATCGTGTGGTTCGGATGTGGAGGTGGCCGGAAACTACGACGCTGGCGTCGAAGCGCGTATGCCAGTCGTTCGTTTGGCGGGTGCCGCACCACACGGAGAAGCGCGGGATGCGCCGCAGCTTGGCGTGTTCCTGGCGCAGCGGGAAGTGGTTGATGAGCACGGTGGCGTGATCGTCGGCAACCTCGGCCAGCCGCTTCTCGGTGTAGCGCACACGAGCCTCACACCATGCCGCGCGGCTGTCATAAGGCTCCGGATGCAGATAGCGCTCGTCGGCGCACAGCACGCCGGATTCCCGCGCCCACTCGACGGCCAAATGTACGGGAACGTCGTCGGGTCGGAACGTGTAGTCGTAGAGCACCATCAGGGGAGCGATGACGGTGGGCGGCCCGTCGCCATTCCAGATCGCGAACGGATCTTCGGGAGTCAGAGCGCCGAACGCGCGGCACATGGCGACGAGCTCGAGGTAACGGGCCTCGCCGCGCAACGCGGTTTCGTCGCCGGGCATCGTCCACAGGTCGTGGTTGCCGGGCACCCAGATGAGCTTGTCGAAGCGCGGCCGCAGTGTCTGCAGGGCGAACTCGAGATGGGCGAGCTTCTCGCCGACGTCGCCGGCGATGATGAGCCAATCGTCGGGGTGTGGCGCCAGTGTTTCCAACGCCTCGCGATTGGGGGGATGCCCGATGTGCAGATCGCTGATCGCCAGCAGCCTCACGAGGAGGTGCCCGGCTGATCGTCCGTCGTCGGGCCGACGGGCCCGGCAGCGGTGCTTTCGACTCGAGGGACGACGGGCCGCACGTTGATCGCCAAGTCCGCGTCGGCGCCGCGGCGAATTGCAGCGGCCATGGCGTGGCTCGGTGTCGGCTCGTATTGAGCGAACTGCCACGCCGTCGGATCGTCATCAAGATCGCCGGTGAACGAAATCGTCGGTGGTAACCGGCCGGTGACGCCGCGCACTCCGGCGCCGGTATCGAGAGCGAAGGAGAAGCGCCCGAGTCCCAGCGAGATGCCTACGCCGACCGCCTTGATGTACGCCTCCTTCAACGTCCAGTACTCGAAGAAAGCCTCTTGTTGTCGGTCCTCGGGCAGTAATTCGAGAGCCTCGACCTCGGCGTTCGCGAAGAACCGTCGAGCGATGTCGGGACCGGTGGTCCGCCGCCGTGTGTTCTCCACGTCGACGCCGACGTCGCGCTCCACGGCGACGATGCAGGCGATCAGCCCCGGGGTGTGTGACAGGTTGAAGCGCAGCGGCGGAATCGCGCCCGGACCGGTGATCTCCGGCCTGCCGTGGCGATTGGTGGCGAACGTCCAGTCACGCGGATCGACGTCGGCATAGCGCGACAGCGTTGTGCGAACGAGCGCCCAGGCGACGAGAAACAGATGGCGGTCCCTGTCGAAGAAGAAGCGCTGATAGCGGGCCAGCTCATCTCGCGTCAGCAGCCCGCGGTAGTTGCCGAGGAGCTCCGGGTCGCGGATGTCCTCCGGAAGGACGTACCAAACATGGGCGCACGTGCCGCTCAAGAGCGCCGAGTTGTCGAGATCTACGGAGGTCACCCGGGGACTATTGCACAGGATCCCTTGCCTCTTGCTCGAATATTTATATAATGCGAGCAACTTATATGAATTGAACATGGGCGCTGTGCGGGTCGCCCTGACGCACCAGGGAATTGCGTATGTCGGATAAGCCTGCGGGCAGCTTCTCGATGCATGCCGTTGCGGTGGGCCTCCTGTTCTCGTTGATCGGGTTGGTCGGCATCGTGTACGGACTGGGTCAGTGGCGTGCCCCCGAGCTGGCGTCTCGTCACGGCGCCGGCATCGACTCGATGATGGTGTATCTGCTCGTGTGCGTGGGCACCATGTTTCTCGTCGGGCACCTCATTCTCGGCTACATGATCGTCAAGGCCGGCGCTGCCGATAAGGTCACCCTGCGTATGGCGCGGCCGCGCACCGAGAAGCGCATGTCGATCGTCCTCGGCGTGCTCATGGCGGTGGTTGCCGAAGGCGGGGTCGTGGCCATCGGTGTCCCGGTTTGGGACGAGTACTATCGTGAGCCGGTTCCCGACGACGCGATCGTCGTCGAAGTCCTCGCCCAGCAGTTCGTTTGGAACTTCCGTTACCCCGGACCCGACGGTGTATTCGGCCGTACCGACCCGACGCTGTACGACGACGTGACCAATCCCGTCGGCATCGATAGAACCGATCCGGCGGCGGTCGACGACTTTGTTTCCATCAACCACCTCTACATCCCGGTAGGCGAGACCACGAACCTCATTCTGAAGTCCCGCGACGTCATCCACAGCCTCTTCCTGCCGCACTTTCGTGTGAAGCAGGACGCCGTGCCCGGCATGACCATCGGCGTGAAGTTCGTGCCCACGCGCACCGGCGAATTCGAGATCGCCTGTACCGAACTATGCGGCATGGCGCATTACCGGATGGAGGGATTTCTCCACGTGACGTCGCGCGCCGAGTTCGATAGTTGGCTGGAGAGCGATCGATGAGCGACGACAACCTCGGATTCGTACGCAAGTACATCTTCAGCCTCGACCACAAGGTCATCGGTATCCAGTACATCATGACCGGCCTGGTGATGGCCGTGATCGGCACCTTTCTGGTGGTACTGATCAGGCTGCAGCTCGCTTTCCCCGGCCACCAGTGGGAGCTGCTCGGCCGCCTCCTGCCGGCCGGCTTTCCGCAGGGTTATATGGTGCCGGAGTTCTACATCATGATGGTGACGATGCACGGCACCATCATGGTGTTCTTCTTCATTTCGTTCGTGTTGGTAAGCGGCTTCGGTAACTATCTCGTCCCGTTGCACATCGGCGCCAAGGACATGGCGTTCCCCTTCGTTAACATGCTGTCGTACTGGATCGCCCTCCTTTCCTCGGTGGTGATGGTTCTGAGTTTCTTCGTCGAGGGCGGGGCTGCCGCCGCCGGGTGGACCGCCTACCCGCCCCTGAGCGCCTTGCCGCAGGCGATCCCCGGCTCCGGCCTCGGCCAATCGGTGTGGCTGCTGTCGATGGCGTTGTTCATCGTTTCGTTCACGATGACCGGGCTCAACGTGATCGTCACCGTGTTTTGCCTGCGCGCCCCGGGTATGTCGATGTTCCGCATGCCTGTCACGGTGTGGTCGTATTTCATCGCGGCGATCCTCGGCGTGCTGGCGTTCCCGGCGCTCACCGCCGGCGCCATCATGCTGCTGTTCGATCGACACGCGGGAACCAGCTTTTTCCTGCCGTCCGGCATCTACATCGCCGGGCAGCTCCTCGACTTCCGCGGCGGCTCGCCGTTGCTGTGGCAACACTTGTTCTGGTTCCTCGGCCATCCCGAGGTCTACGTATTGATTCTTCCGGCGCTCGGCATCGTGTTCGAAATTCTGCCTGCGTTCACACGCAAACCGATCTTCGGGTATCGGATCTCGGTGTGGGGCCTGATCTGGGTCGGCATCCTGAGCATGGTGGTGTGGGGCCACCACATGTTCGTATCCGGAATGAGCCCCTTCTCCGGCGAGTACTTCTCGCTCGCAACCATGCTCATCACCATCCCGATGGCGATCGTCGGGGTCAACATGCTCGCAAGTCTTTGGGGCGGCAAGATGGAGCTGGCAACGCCCATGCTGTTCACCCTGGGAACAGTCGCGTTGTTCGGTACCGGCGGTTTCGGCGGGATCTTCCTCGGTAACGCCACCGCCGACATGCAGCTTCATGACACGTACTTCGTCGTCGGCCACTTTCACTTGATGATTGGAGGCGTCACGTTGTTCGGGTCGTTTGCCGCCCTCTATTTTTGGTTCCCCAAGATGTTCGGGCGTTCGATGAACGAGACGCTCGGCAAGTTGCACTTCTGGCTGACGCTCGCCCCCTTCTTCACGATCTTCTTCATGCAACACTTTCAAGGATTGCAGGGGGCGCCGCGTCGCTACTTCGGTTTCATGAGCTACGAGTATCTGGAAGCGGCGCGCCAGACCAACTACTTCATCACCATGGCGGCGCTGGCGATGATCACCGCCCAGGTCCTGTTCGTGGGCAACTTCCTGATCAGCATGTTCAAGGGACCGGTGGCCGCCGCCAATCCGTGGCGGGCGACGACGCTCGAGTGGACGACGGCGTCACCGCCGCCGCACGGCAATTTCGGCGACCTGGCACCGCAGGTGCATCGCTGGCCCTACGAGTACAGCGCTGAGGCCGCCGCACAGGACTACACGCCGCAAACCGTGCCGGCCGACGACGTGCCGGTAACGGCTTGAGCTGACGACGATGAGCGTGCCCACATCACAGGCTGCAACGGTTGCCGGGGGAAGCGTCATGGGGACCGTCTCGGCGCCGTCACGTGACGTGGCGAAGCGTCACCAGGCCGTGCAACTCGGGGTGTGGGGTTTCCTTGCCACGGTGACGATGCTGTTTGCCGCGTTCAGCAGCTCGTACATCGTTCGCCAGTCGGGCACCGACTGGCAACAGACGCCGTTGCCGGGTCTGCTCTGGGCCAACACGCTGGTGCTGGCGCTCAGCAGCGTCGCCCTCGAAATGGCCCGCCGGGAGGCGCGCCGCGACCGCTCGACGGCGGTGAAGGTGAGCCTGGCCACAACGATCCTGCTGGGCCTGACGTTCCTGTTGGGACAGTTCGGTGCGTGGCGGCAGATGGTGGCCGAGGGCTACTACCTGCCCACCAATCCGCACAGCTCGTTTTTCTACATCTTGACGGGCTTGCACGCCGCGCACCTGACCGCCGGCCTGCTCGTGCTCGCCTACGTTGGCGGGCGGGTGAGCATGGCGGGCTGGCGTGACGATCGTCAGGAAATGCCGTTTCTGTTGAGCGTGGGCGCGACGTTCTGGCATTTCTTCGGCGCTCTTTGGCTGTATCTATTCCTGATGCTGTCGTTTTTCTGATAGCAATCCGGCGCCACCGCGTCGGCGCCTGTCAAACAGAGAGGGGATATCTGCCCATGGCCGAAGCCGCAACGCCCGCGGTCGACAGGTGGGGAGGAGGTGTGTGCCCGTTCGAAGCCGGTTGGCACAAGGTGATGATGTGGATGTTCATCGTCACCGACGGCCTGCTTTTTGCCGCGTTCCTGGCCTCGTACGGCTACGCGCGCCTGCTGTCACACAACTGGCCCGACGCCGGGGAGATCTTCTCGATCCCGTACATCGCGCTGATGACGTTCGTCTTGATCAGCAGCAGCGCCACCATGGCCAGTGCCGTCGCCGCCGCCAAGACCGACGATCGAAGCGCCGTGTCCCGTTTCGTCTTGCTGACCATCGTCGGCGGGACGGCGTTTCTCGGCATGCAGGCCTGGGAGTGGTGGCATGTCATCCACGAAGGCATGCGCCTGACTACCAACCCGTGGGGCGATCAAGCGTTCGGCGCCTTCTTCTTCTTGATCACCGGCTTCCACGGGACCCACGTGTTGTCCGGTGTGCTGGTGCTCGCGATTCTGGCGCTGCGCTGGTCGAAGGGCACCGCAACGAGCCGCGGAGTCGAGATCGCCGGCCTCTACTGGCACTTCGTCGACCTCGTCTGGGTCTTCGTATTCACCTG
>CBDUXW010000119.1:0-8102 GCA_965371275.1 uncultured bacterium
CGTAGCGATTGTGTTGTTGCTGTGCACGCCCGCCCTGGTTGTCGCCGCCGCTGCCGTTTCGCCGGTGGCTGATGCGGCGATGCGCGGTGATACCGAAGACGTACGCGCCCTGCTGCGCGACGGCGCCGACGTCAACGCGCCGCAGGGTGACGGCATGACGGCGCTCCACTGGGCGGCACGGCGCGGCAGCGCGGAGCTCGCCGAGATGCTCCTGCATGCCGGCGCCCACGTCGACGCGGTTACCCGGGTAGGGGAGTACACGGCGCTGCAGATGGCCGCCCAGTCGGGCAGTGCCCGAGTCGTGCAGGTTCTCCTGGATGCGGGCAGCGACCCTCATGCGGTGACAACGACGGGTGGCGCGACGCCCTTGCACTTTGCCGCCGGGGCCGGCACGGCAGCCGCGGTTGCCGCGCTGTTGGATCACGGTGCCGACGTGAACGCCCGGGAAGGAGCGCGGCAGCAGACGCCGCTGATGTGGGCGGCAAGCTACAACCGTGTCGCCGCGATCAACGCGTTGGTACGCGGTGGAGCCGACGTCGCGGCCACGGCGGAAGTTATCGACATCTCGGCGCGTGAAGCGGCCGACCAGGAAGACCGGCGCGTGCGCGACCAGCGTCGCGCGGCGTTGCAGGCGTCGGGGCAAGCGGAAGCCGAACGGCAAGGGAGCAGAAATCCGCGGACGGCGAGCAATGCATTGCAACCAGCGGCGCGACCCGCCGCCGGTGGTCGGTCGGGAGGTTCGTACGTCGATCCGAACGAGGAAGAGCCGCTGTCGTATGCCGATCTCGTCGGGCGCCATGGCGGCCTCACGGCGCTGCTGCACGCCGCTCGCGAAGGTCACGTCGAGGCCGTGGACGCTCTCCTTGCGGCCGGCGCCGACATCAACCAGATGAGCGACGGTGACCACACAAGCCCGATGTTGATCGCCATGGTCAACGGGCATTTCGACATGTCCCTGAGTCTCATGGAGCGCGGTGCCGATCCGGAGCTGGCCAGTGATGCCGGCACGACCCCGTTGTATGCGGCGATCAACGTGCACTGGGCGCCCAAGTCGCGCTATCCCCAGCAGCATGCCTACCGCCAGCAACGGACGACATACCTGGACGTCATCAAGACATTGCTCGACGCCGGCGTCGATCCGAACGTGCGGCTGACCAAGCACCTCTGGTACATGGGCTTCAACTTCGACCTGCTGCGCACCGACACAAAAGGGGCGACGCCCTTCTGGCGTGCCGCCTACGCCACCGATGTGGAGGCGATGCGGCTGCTGGTGTCGTACGGCGCTGATCCGAGCATCCCGACGGCGAAGCCGGCGCAGCGCTTTCGCCGCACGCGCGACACCGACACCGATACCGACCTGTCCGGCGTGCCGCCGGTGCCCGTGAACGGCCCGGCCGCCTATTCGATTCACGCGGCGTCGGGTATCGGCTACGGGCAAGGGTTCGCCGGCAACGCTCATCGGCACGTGCCCGACGGGTGGCTGCCGGCCGTCACCTACCTGGTCGAGGAGCTGGGCGCCGACGTCAACGCCCGCGATCTGAACGGCTTCACGGCGCTGCACCACGCCGCTGCTCGGGGTGACAACGAGCTGATTCTCTACTTGATCTCGAAGGGCGCC
This sequence comes from uncultured bacterium, assembly GCA_965371275.1. Taxonomy (GTDB): domain Bacteria; phylum Acidobacteriota; class UBA890; order UBA890; family UBA890; genus CBDCBL01. The sequence goes on from CBDUXW010000119.1 coordinate 1,619, forward strand.
GACGTCATGGTGGTCAGCCGCCGCGGTCAGACGACCGTCGATATGGCAAACGGGCCGGTGCAGCGCATCGAGCCGTTCCCCGAGACGATAAAGCTCCTGGAAAGCCTGGGAGCAGTCAACAACCACAATTGCATCAGTTGTTAACGATTCTCTAGGACGCTATTTGCCGCGGCGGCGTCCGCGGGGGCGCCCTCGGCCGCCACCACCTCCCGGCCGTGCCCGCGCTCCTCCCTTGGAGGTCCTTCTGCGCGCCGGGGGGATGGCGTTTGCGCCGGCGTCGTCGGCGGGAGCGTGCAGGCTGCGCTGGTAGTAATCGTCGAGCAGCATGGCGACCAGTTCGATCTCGTCGTCCATCTCGCCGAGCCTGCGCACCAGCGGCACGAAGCGTTGCATGCGTTCCTTCTGCATACGGTCGCGTTGTCGGAGCTGCGCCTCGAGAAGTGTCGTCGTGCGCTCCGCGACGATCTTGGCTACGTCGGCGTCGGTAGGCGGTTGGCGTTCCTGGAGGTCGATGTCGAACCGCTTGGCGATGCTGAGCAGCTCGATTCTCTCGAGGCCGGCAACCAGCGTGAACGCCACGCCGGTGGCGCCGGCGCGACCGGTGCGACCAACGCGGTGGATGTAGGCCTCGGGCTCGTTCGGCGGCTCGTATTGGATCACGTGAGAGAGGTCGAGAATGTCGATGCCGCGGGCCGCGACGTCCGTGGCTACGAGAAATCGCAGGCGCCCCTCGCGCACTCGCGCCATCACTTTCTCGCGCGCGTCCTGCGATAGATCGGAGCTCAGCTCATCGGCGTCGTAGCCGAAGCGGTGCAGCACGGTCGCCACGTACTGGACGTTCGATTTCGTATTGCAGAAGATCAGCGCCGACGCCGGATTCTCGATCTCGATGATGCGCACCAGATCGCGATCCTTGTCCATCGCATCGACGTTGTAGAAGATGTGCTCGATTTCGGCGACGTCCACACGATCGCGACTCAGGCTCAGGAATTCGGGATTCTTGAGGAACTGGCTTGCCAGCCGCTTGACGCGCGACGGAAAAGTGGCCGAGAACATGTAGCCGTTGACACCCTCGGCAGGCACGTACTCTTGAAGCCGCCGCATGTCCGGATAGAAGCCCATCGACAGCATGCGGTCAGCCTCGTCGAAGACCAGGATGCGCAGCCTGTCGAGCGAAAAATTGCCTTTCAGTAGATGGTCGAGGATGCGCCCCGGAGTCCCGACCACGAGGTGAGCTCCCTTGCGGAAGGCATCGAGCTGCGGTCCGTAGTCGACGCCTCCGTACACCGCCGTCGGCAGGATGCCCGTGTCGCCGCTCAGCTCCAGGGCATGTGTGGTGACCTGCTTGGCGAGCTCGCGTGTGGGTACCAGGACGATCGCTTGGCAGTGCGGTTGCGAAGGGTCGATGCGCTCCAGTATCGGAAGAATGAATGCCCCGGTCTTGCCGCTGCCGGTGCGCGACTGGATCATCAGGTCGCGCCCGGCCAACATGTACGGAATCGCCTTCGCCTGCACCGGCATCAGCTTCGTCCAGCCTGATCGGGCGGCGGCTTCCTGCAAGTTCGAGGGGAGCTCGGCGAGTGTCAGTTCGGGAAGCGCGTCGTCGGGCTCGACGATGAGATCTTCCGAGTGGGGGTTCGGCGCGGGGCCGCTTTGTTCCGTCAAGAAGGTTTGCCTTTCAAGCGCGCACGGGCCGGTATCACTAGTCGCGGCGCGCGGCTGCGAAGTTCGGGAGATTCAGTTGTGCGCGCGGGGCACCAGCAGGGTGTGCGCGCGTGAAAAGGCGGAGCCACAGGTCGCCGCCGGTCAGTGCTCGCCGCTGTACCGGGGTGAGCACGACGACGCCTTCCGTGGCGGGCACGCCGAGGCGAGAGAGACGCGCGACCGCCGCTCCGTTGCCATCTTTGCCGAGGTGCAGCGTGGCGGCGAACGCATCCTTTGCGGACGTCTCGATCGTGAGCGCGTAGGCGAGCGTATTGCGGACAGGGTCGAACGTGAAATCGGCGCGGGCGACGGCGGACGAATCGCCGGCCGCCGCCCGTACCACGGCTTCGAAGCCGATCGGCGCGGGCGCCGCACCGTCGATCAATGCGGGTGTTACGTCCGGCGCGCGCCGGTGATCGGTAGTTTGTTCGAATGCGTAGGCGTACGAAACGAGGCGCGTGTCGCTGAGCGGACGGCCCAGCAGCTCGATGCCGATGGGCAGAAGGTCGGCCGTGAAGCCGGCGGGAATCGATATCGCCGGCAGGCCGGAGTTGGGAGCCAGCGAGCAGGTGCTGCCGGTTTGCGGCTCGCCGATACGTGCCGGGCGACGGTTCATGGTCGGGTAGAGAAGGCCGTCGAGGTCGTTTTCGTCGAGCACCTGCACGACGGCAGCGCGCAGAATGGTCCGCCACTCGAGCGCCGCGAGGTACGCGGCGGAGTCGCGAGTCTCGATTCGGTTGCGTCGCTCATATCGCGTGCGCAGTGCTTCGTGGTGGGTGCCGAGCTCGAGGATCTCGGCGATCGAGGCCATCGGTGCGTCGGGGTTGTTCGCGAGGTAGTCGATGAAGTCCCACTTGAACTCGAAATTGATGACGCCCGACTTGGCGAGCAGGTCCTGAAGACCCGGTATCTCGACTTCGATGATTTCGGCGCCCTGGTCCGCGAAGTGCTCGAGCGCGGCGTCAATGACCGGCGTGACCGCGGCCTCGGCATCGAAGAATGCTTCGAGCTTGCCGAAGCGGGCGCCGGCCAGGGGATGAGCAGCGAGAGAGTCGGTGAAGCTGCTCAGCTCGTAGTCGTCGAGGAACGCCGTCGCCGGATCGTCCGGATCGCGGCCGATGGTGGCGTCGAGAACGATCGCGAGGTCCGTGACGTTGCGCGCCAGCGGGCCACCGACGTCCTGCGTGTGCGACAGCGGGATGATGCCGGAGATGCTCGACAGGCCCTTGGTGGGGCGCAGTCCGACGAGGTTGTTTTGCGACGATGGGATGCGGATGGAGCCACAAGTGTCGGACCCCATCCCGACGGCCGCGAACGACGCGGCGATGGCGGCGCCCGTACCGCCGCTGCTGCCGCCCGGGTTGCGGCTCAGGTCGTAGGGATTGAGCGTCTGGTCGCCGAGCGAGCTGATCGTCGTGATGCCCATGGCGAGCTCGTGCATGTTGGCTTTGGCGATGATCACGGCGCCGGCTCGCCGCAGTTTGTGTACCTGGAAGCCGTCGTGCGCCGGTACGTAACCGGCCAGGGCCAACGACCCGCCGGTCGTCGGCATGTCGCCGGTGTCGTAGTTGTCCTTCAGGATGACGGGGATGCCGTGCAACGCGCCGCGGGGCCCGCTCGCTCGCCGCTCGTCATCCAAAGCAGCCGCGGTATCGCGAGCCCGGGGGTTGATGCGCAGCACCGACTCGAGGCGCGGTCCTTCATGGTCGTAGGCGGCGATACGGGCCAAATACGCGTCGACGAGGTCAACGGAGGTCACCTCGCCGCGCTCCATGGCAGCCTGCATCTCGGTGATGCTTGCTTCAACGACGTCGAAGGAAGCGGCTGCAGGGTGCAGCGGCGATGCGGCAGAAGAAGCGGCGAGGAGGGTGGCGGTCAGGACGCCAACGACGAGTCTCTGATTGTGGAAGCGGGTCACGTTCTTTCGATGCTCTCTGATGCCCATAGAGTAACCTACGCGGCGGCATGCGTCGTTCAGGGGGCCGGCGCACTCGGTTCCGGCCGGCGAATTACCCGGCTGCGGCTATTCTTCGTCCGGGGCGAAACTGGTGGGGTCGAGCGTCGACGTGTCGCCGATCTCCTGGCCGGCCTCCTTGGCCTTGAGCAGGCGGCGCATGATCTTGCCGGAGCGCGTCTTGGGCAGGCTCGGCACGAACTCGATTTCCTGCGGTCTGGCGATCTTGCCGATCGAGGTGGCGACGTGGTCGAGGAGATCTTGGCGCAGCTCATCGCCCGCCTCCTCGCCGTCGGTGAGAATCACGAAGGCTTTGGGCACCTGGCCCTTGAGTTCGTCGGCGATGCCGATTACCGCCGCCTCCGCGACTGCCGGATGGGCGACGAGCGTGCTTTCGATTTCCATCGTGCCGAGCCGATGCCCGGCCACATTGAGCACGTCGTCCATGCGCCCGAGCACTCGAATGTATCCGTCGGCGTCCCGCACGGCGGCGTCGCCCGCCGTATAGCAGTCGGGGACGGCGGTCCAGTAGGTTTCGACGTATCGATCGTGATCGCCGTACACGGTTGCCAGCATCGACGGCCACGGCTTGCGAATGACCAGCCGGCCGCCCTTGCCGGGGGCGCACGAGTTGCCGTCGGCGTCGACGACGTCGACGTCGATCCCGGGAAAGGGAAGCCCGGCGGATCCCGGCTTCTGCGGCGCCGCCGGCAGCGTCGCGATCAAGATCGACCCGGTTTCTGTTTGCCACCAGGTGTCGACGATCGGGCACTTGCCCTTGCCGATGACGCGGTCGAACCAGTGCCACGCCGCCGGGTTGATCGGCTCGCCGACGGTACCGAGCAGACGCAGGCTCGACAGATCGAACTTGTCGGGCCATTCGTCGCCGGCGCGCATGAACATGCGTATGGCCGTGGGGGTGGCGTACAAGATGTTGATGCCGTAGCGCTCGATGGTTCGCCACCAGCGACCGATGTCCGGATAGTCGGGTGAGCCCTCCGCCATGAAAACGGTGGCGCCGTTGAGCAACGGGCCGTAGACGACGTAGGAGTGGCCGGTGACCCAACCCATGTCGGCAACACACCAATACAGATCGGTGTCGCGCAGGTCGAACACCCACTTCGTGCTCAGGTACGTGCCCACCATGTAACCGCCGTGGCGGTGCTGGATACCCTTCGGCTGACCGGTAGTGCCGGAGGTGTAGAGGATGTAGAGGGGGTCGTTGGCTTCCATGACCTCCGTGTCGGCGTCCACCGAGGCGCCGTCGACGAAGTCGTGCCACCAGATGTCGCGCCCCTCCTTCATGGCGCTGTCGATGCCGCAGCGCTGATACACGACGACGTGCTCGAGGCTCGGGCACTGGTCGGCCGCCTCGACGGCGGCCTCCAGCAGCGGCACCACCTTGCCCCGGTAGTAGGCACCGTCGGCGGTGATCAACACCTTGGCTTGGGCATCCTGGATCCGGTCGCGCAGCGCTTCGGCCGAGAAGCCACCGAACACGACGCTGTGGATCGCGCCGATCTTGGCCGCCGCCAGCATCGAGATGGCAAGTTGCGGCGAGACCCCCATGTACAGGGTAATGCGGTCGCCCTTGGCGACGCCGGCGGCACGTAGCGCCGATGCCAGCTTGTTCACCTCACGCGCTAGCTCGGCGTAGGTGAAGATCTGGCGGTCGCCGTTTTCGCCCTCCCAGATCAGGGCGACCTTGTGCCGTCGCCAGGTGTGCAGATGTCGATCGATGGCGTTATGGACGATGTTGCACTGGCCGCCGGGGAACCAGTCGGAGTCCGGCGCCTGCCAGTCGACGACGCGGTCCCAGGGGCGAAACCACTCCAGTTCGTTCGCCGCCTCGGCCCACAGTGCCTCGGGGTCTTCGTCCGCCTGCGCCCGAGCTGCCGCGGGGTCGGCAACGACAGCGTTGGCAACGAAGTCTTGCGGGGGATCTACGGCTTCCTGCTCTTCGAGGACGGAATCGAGGGTAGTCTCGTCCATCAGCGGTACTCCTCAGGCGGTGCCAACGAAACCGGGTTGCTAGCGGGCGCGGGACTGATCTTGTGCCAGCTGCACCAGAGCTTCGGTTCCCTCTTGCTCCCCGAGCTGCGTGATGATCGCACCGAGGCCTGCCGTGGCTTCGGGGCCGGGAATACGGCCGAGGTTCATGATCGCCGACCGGCGCAGCGTTTCCGACAGCCCGGTGTCGACGGCCATCTCGCTGAGCGGGCCGACCGCCGAGACGTCACCGATTCCACCGAGTGCGTCGGTTGCGTTCTTGCTGACCATGCCGTCGTCGACGAGCGCCAGCGTGAGGATCGCCGGGATCGCCTTGACGCTGGCCGCCTTCTCGAGCTCGATCAAAACCAAGAGCTGGGCCTCGCGTGAATCGCTGCTGAGAGCCTCGATGAACGCGTCTTCGGCAACGTCGTCACCCATCTGGGCGAGAGCGGCGGCGGCGCGATCGCGGGCGCCGTTGTCGGCATCGCCCAGGGCTGCGGTCAACGCGGGCACGCCTTGCGCGTCGCCGATGCGGCCGAGCAACAGTGCTGCCCACTGACGCGCCTTCGGCGACGGATCGTTGGTCAGCACGTCGATGAGCGCCGGCACGTTTTCCGGCACCTCGATGGCCTCTTGGTTCTGGCGATAGGTTGCGTCGGCGCGCGGATCGTCGAGCCGCACCTCATCGAGAAGGTCGTTGAGCGGACCGCCGCCTCCGGAACAAGCGGCGGCGAACGCGATGACCAGCAGTACTGCGGGGAATCGTCGGGACATGGTGGGCTCCTTCATGAAGGCACCTCCCAATGGATGCGACAGGCGCGCCGAGGCGCGGGG
>CBDUXW010000120.1:0-8088 GCA_965371275.1 uncultured bacterium
GGCGTGTCCCAGTTGAACCGATAGCCGTCGTCGCCGTCGGGCGCTTCCGGCCGAATCCGCGTGTTCTGTCCGGTGCGCTGGTCGTGGCGGATCAGGCCGCCGCCCTGCGACTCGGCGTACACGATGTTGTGGTCGGTCGGGTCGATGCGCACCTGAAAGCCGTCGCCGGTCATCAACTTGTACCAGTCGGCCTCGGTGATGCCGATCGCGCTGCGCGTCGCACTCGGCCCGGCCCAGGACATGTAGTCCTGCACGCCGCCGTAGATGAAATACGGATCGCGCATGTCCACGTCGATGGCGTAGAACTGGCCGAGGGCCATCTGGTTTACGAAGTCCCAGTTGGCGCCGCGGTCGTAGCTGAAGTACAGGCCGCCGTCGTTGCCGAGCACCAGGTGGTCGGGGTTGGCCGGGTCGATCCACAGATCGTGATGATCCACGTGCACGTTCATCGACAGGTTGTCGAAGTTCTCGCCGCCGTCGTTGCTCACCGCCACCGAGCCGCCGAGCACGTAGACGCGATCGGGGTCCGATGGATCGACGCGGATCTGGCTGTAGTAGAAGGGCCGCGGGTTGATGCTGTTGCGAAACTCCCAGCTCTCGCCGCGATCGGTGGAGCGGAACACGCCGCCATCCTGCATGGTGCGGGTGCGGGCCGGTGGCGCGGGCGCGTCCGGATTACGCGGCGGCCCGAGTGTCGAGTCGGTTTGTACGACGGCGTAGATGATCTCCGGATCGGATTGCGACACCGCCAGGCCGATGCGGCCCTTGTCGCCGGTGGGCAGCCCGTCGGTGAGCTCCTTCCAGTTACGGCCGCCGTCGGAGGTCTTGTAGATACCGCTACCCGGACCCCAGCCGGTCCCGGGGTCGCCGCCCGAGAAGCCGTCGCGCCGCACCTGATAGGCGGCAGCGTACAGTGTGTCGGCGTCGCGGGCGTCCATCGCCAGGTCCACAACGCCGGTGTCTTCGTTGACGAACAGCACCCGCTCCCAGCTTTCGCCGCCGTCCGTGGTCTTGTACACGCCGCGCTCGTTGTTGGCGCCCCAAAAATGGCCGAGCGCCGCCACATACACCGTCTGCGGATCGGTGGGATCGATGAGGATGTCGCCGACGTGGTGGCTGTCGCGCAGGCCGACGTTCGTCCAACTGACGCCGCCGTCGATTGATTTGTACACGCCGTTGCCCCACGACACGCTGTTGCGCGCATTGTTCTCGCCGGTGCCCACCCAGATGACGTCGGGGTTCGTCGGGTGCACGGCGACCGCCCCGATCGAGTTCGTGGCTTCGTTATCGAAGATCGGCTCGAACGTGACGCCGTTGTTGGTGCTGCGCCACAACCCACCCGTGGCCCCGGCCGCGAAGATCGTGTGCGGGAAGTCGCCGACCACCTCGATGTCGATCATGCGGCCGCCGGCCCCCGGCGGGCCCACGGAGCGCCAGGTGAAGGCCTCGAGATGCGATTCGCTGATCTGCTGGGCCGGCGCGGGTAGGGGTGCGGCCGGCGTGGGAGAAGCGAGGAGCGCGACAACGGTGAGTGAGTACAGGAAGGTGGCGGCGGGTGTACGCATCGTTATCCTCGCATCGGCGTATTCATCGTTCGGATCGTCGGACGTGGCAAACAAGGTGCGGCGGCTGCTTTCCGTCGGCGCCGACGCACGCGCGGATCGTAACGTGGATATTCGGAGCCCACCAATGTCGCCGCCCAGGTACACTCGGCAGGAACGACCGAGCGGCAGCGCCCACACCGAACCCCCACGACATTCGCGACGTCCCCATGCCCGAACTCCTGATCCACGCTCTGTCCACCGCCGGCGACGGCATCGGCCGCCTCGAGTCCGGCGAGGTCGTGTTTGTCACCGGAGCGCTGCCGGGCGACCGCGCCGATATTCGCCTGACGCGCAAGATCAAGAAGGTCCAGCACGCCGAGGTGGTCGAGATCCTCGAGCCGTCGCCGCAGCGTGTCGACAGTGAGTGCCGGGTTGCCGGGTGTGGCGGCTGCGCCGTTCGCGACCTGTCGCGCGAAGGGCAGGCCGCGGCCAAACGGGAGCGTGTCGTTCAAACGCTGCAGCGTATCGCCAAGCAGGACATCGACGAGATGCTTGGTCCTCTCGTCCAGCTCGGCGACGGCTGGCGCTACCGTCACCGGGTGCGCTTGCACGCCGCCTGGGAGGACGATCGCTGGCGCCTCGGTTATCACGCCCGCGGCACGCACCGACTCGTGCCCCTTGACACCTGCCCGGTCTTGATTCCCGAGCTCGAGGCGGCGGCCATCAGCCTCGACCAGGCCGTTGCGCCGCTCCCGAAGTACGGCGAGCTTCAGAATGTCGAGCTCGTGTACTCGCGAACCGATGGACGTGCGGCGGCGCGGCTGCAGGTCGCCGGCTCACTGACGGCATTCCGTGAGCCTGTCGAACAACCGGCTCGCAAGCCGCTCGGGGGACCCCTCCGACCCTTCCTCGGCCAGCGTGCCGACGCGCCCGCGCCCGAGTACGCGCCGGCGGCATGGTTCGCTGCCTCGGGCCTGTCCGGCATCGAAGTCGTCACTGCCGACGAAAGCTGGCGACACGGCGACCTGGAGCTCCGCTACGACCACGCCCACGCCGGCGAGTTCGACTTGCTCGCCGAGCCCGGCGTTTTCACGCAAGGGAACCCGGCGGTGAACGATCGACTCGTCGACGCGGTGTCGCGGGCCTTGCCGGAAGACGACTTCGGCCGCGTTCTGGAGCTCCATGCCGGCGTCGGCAACTTCTCGCTGCCGTTGGCCCAGGCCGGCGCCGTCGTGTTCACCGCCGAGAACATGCGCAGCGCCGTGACGCTGGCGCAACGCAACGCCGAGCAGGCCGGCGTCACGCTCCACGCCCACTTCCTCACCGACATCGAGGCGCTCCATGGCGGCGGCCCGGTGCCGCCGCTGTCCGATTTCGACGCGGTCTTGATGAACCCGCCGCGCGTCGGCGCCTTCAACGTGGCCAAGAAGCTGGCCAAGTCCGGGCCTGCCCGCATCGTGTACGTCTCCTGCGACCCGGCAACGCTGGCCCGCGACGTGAAGGAGATGGCTGCCGGCGGCTATCGGATCACCGAGGCCACGGCCTTCGACATGTTCCCGCAGACCCCGCACGTCGAAGCCGTTCTGGTCCTGGACAGATAGCCGGTCGCAGGTTATGCGAACGGCTCGGCGCCGGCGGCGCGGCAGGCTTTCCGTAGCCCCTTGTCGCGCGTTGCCAGCGGTGCTCCCGTGCGCATTGCCAAGTCCAGGTAGGCGGCGTCGTACGCGGTCAGGCCGAACCGGCGCCCGCACGACAGGACGCTGGTGAACGCCACCGACGCGTCACGCTCGTCGACATGAATCGGAAGGTTGGCCAGAAGGTCGAGAAAACGCGTGGAGTCGGCCTCGCTCAGGCGGCCGTGACGCTCGGCGCTGAGCAGGACATTGGCAACCTCGAGCGTCCAGATCGATGGCACCAAGGCTTCGTTCGAGCTCATCGCGTCGAGCACCGTGTCGGCGTAGCGGTCGGCTTCGTCGCTGAAGCACCACGCCATCGTGGTCGAGCAATCGAGAACGATCGGCATCACCGCCGCCCGGCTTCGATAAGGTCCTTCAACGACATGTCGCCCAGTGTGTGCTCGCTACGGAAGTTCCGTAGCTCGGCGATGGTCTCGGCTACGTGCTGCCGTGGAGCCGGCTCGGCGGGCACCAGCTCGGCCACCGGAACGCCGTGCTTGGTGATCGTGATTCGCTCACCTCGCGCAACTCGTTCGAGTAGCTTCGGCAAGTGTGTCTTGGCTTCGTAGGCTCCGACGCGCGGCATTGTCTCTTCTATGGACTAGTCTAAGACTAGTCTAAACTTGTGCACCAACGACAGCAACCGTCGTTCCCTGAGTGCGCTGCTTCTACGTAGTTGTTGGACGGTCACCGACAGCGAGATGCCCCTCCACCAACTCGATGTGCAGCGGCATTTCGAGCTCCCGGTAAATCTCGAGGGCTGCGTCGAGCATCTTGCGGGCGCGGTCCGATTCGCCGGCGTCGCCGAGCTCGATGAGCAGATGACCGTGCCATCGCAGGGCGTCGGCCTCCGCTGACCGAAATGGTATTTCCTTCGCATTCTCGAGGGCGGTGGCGAAGTACTTCTCCGACGTCTCCCAGTCTTCGGCGGCGGCGGCGGCGATGGCCACGAACGTGCCCGTTACCGAGGTCATCACGTACGGGATCGGCGCACCGTCTCCCAAGCACCTGGCCGCGAGAGGGTACAGCGACCCGACGGCGGTCCATTCCTTCAGCATTGCCAACGCCTCGATGCTGCCCCACACGATGCATTTCGAGCCGACCGTGATGAGCGCGCCGGTTGCCAGGAGGGGCTCACGGTGCTCTTCCCACATCTTCAGGACGTCTTCCCGATCGCCGCCGAAGGCGTGGGTAACGATCTGCGCCTGCCACTCCGCCCCGGTGAATGCCGTGTCCACCACTTCGTCGTCCATCGCCAGCCGCGCCCGCCGCCGTGCCGCGTCGAGGTCGCCGTGGAAAATCTCGAGCACGGCGCCGATGGCCTGGAAGTGGGCCTTCCACGGCAGGCCGGCTTCCTCGCACTCGCGGACGCCGTCTTCGACCGCGCCGAGCGCTGCTTCGATGCCCTCGCCGCGCATCCAGGAGCACACCTCGGTGCGCCCCGCGGCGAGAATGTGTGCGCCGTCGTTGCCGACGCGCAGCGCGACGGTACCGGCCTCATCGCCGACCTGCAGCGCTGCCGAGAGTTGTCCCGCGGACACCAAGGCATTGCTGTGCAGGGCGAGAATGTCGGCCAGCGCCCAGTCGTCGCCGGCTGCCCGCGCCAGCTCCGCCGCCTCGGGCGCCACTTCCAACATGTCGCTCACCGCCAGGCGGTCCCACAGCAGATACATCCTGCACTGCAGGGCGCGCCCCATCATCTGCTTGTCACCGAGCTGGCTCGCGACCTCCCAGGTGCGCTCGAAGACGTCGTCCGCCTCTTCCAGATCACCCTTGAAGCCGAGCGTCATGGCGTGGAAGGCGAGCATGCGAACCCGATCCCGGTTGACCTCGTCGCCGAGAGCGTTCAGTCCCCGCGCGGTCATCGCCAGCGCTTCGTCAGCGCGACCCAGCCAGGCCAGGCTGTAGCCTGCCTCGGAACACAGCTTGGCGATGGAAGCCTTGTCGCCCATCTCTTCGAAGGTCGGCAGGGCCTCTTTCCAGTCAACGAGCGCGTCGTCCATGCGGCTCAAGCTGCGCAACGCCATTCCCTTCTCCAGCAGCAGAGGCGCGCGTTCCTTGGCGGCCGCATCCGGCAGCAGCGACAGCGCCAGGTCGAGCTTTTCTTCGGCGTCCTCGAAGGCCCCCGTTTCGAGCGACTGCTCGGCGGCAAGCTGCAAGAAGCGCACGGTCTTGTCCTCGTCGGCGGCGGCGCCCGCTTGATAAAGGTGGTGGGCGAGCGCCGGCGCGTGCTCGTCGAGATGGCGGGCGTACGCCTTTTCGATGGCGTCGGCAATGTGCAGATGAAAACGCTGCAGCCGGGGCAACGAGAGCCCGTCGAGCAGCGTCTGGCGGATCAGCTCGTGCGTGAATGTGTAGTGGGGGTCGCGGCTCTGCACGCCGGCGGGCCGGATGATCTGGAGCCGCTCCGCTTCCTCCACCGTATCGAGCAGGAGCACGCCGTCGACAGCTTCGAGCGCCTCGATCAGCGCATAGCTGAAGCGCCGGCCGACTACCGCCGCGGCGGCGAGAATGGACAGGCTCTCGTTGCTGAGCTGCTCGAGACGACGACCCACAACCAGCCGGACACCTTCGGGAACCTCCAGGCCGTCGAGCGATAGGTCCGTCTTCCACTTGCCCGCATCATTGAACAGCCTGCCTTGTTCCGCGAGGTGCTGGTAGACCTCTTCCACGAAGAACGGATTGCCCTCGGTCTCGTGGTGGATCACGCCGGCGAGCCCGTCGGGCGGATCTTCGCCGCTCAGCGCCCCGAGCATTTGTTGGACCCCCGTTTCGGGAAGCCGGCGCAATGCGATGCGGTGCGCCAGCCGCTCGCGCACGAGTTGCTGGAGCGCCTTGGCCAGTGGTCGCGAGACATCGAGCTCGACATCGCGGTAAGTGCCGATGATCAACAGCGGCAGCTCGCTCACGTGCGGCGCCAGGTGCTGCAAGAGGAGCAGCGTGCCCTCGTCGCCCCAGTGCAGGTCGTCGAGGACCAGCACGGTCGGTGTGTGCCGAGCGGCCCGCTCGACGTACTCATGAACGCTCTTGAAGAGGTAGCGTCGCGCCTCCTCGGCGGGAAGATCGAGCGGCTCCGGGATGTCCGGATAGATGCGGCGCAGCTCGGGCAACAGCTTGGCGAGCTCGGGGGCTGCGTCGCCCATCAGCTCGCGCAGCACGGGTCGCGGCACGGTACGCACCGCCGCCTCGAAGGCCTCGACCCAGGCAATGAACGGCGGCGTGCCCTCCGACTCGTAGCAGTGGCCGATGAAGGCGGCGAAGTCGCGCTGCCGCGCTTCTTCGAGGATGTCCCAGGCGAGGCGCGTCTTGCCGACCCCCGGCTCGCCGCCGATCATCACAATTCCTCCCGTCCCCGCCGCGGCTTTCTCGAGCATGTCGCGTATCTGTGCCGCCTCGTCGTCGCGCCCGACCATCGGCGTCTCGTAGATCTTCTTCACAGCGGCCGCCTGGACCCCGGCGACATCGCCGGCGGAGAGCTCTCCCGAGTCGACCTCGCGGCGCAATCCCTGCAGGTCGGTGCGCAGGTCGATGCTCGACTGGTAACGCTCGATCGGATCCTTGGCCAGACAACGGCCGACGATGCGGCCGAGGTGGCGGGGCAGGGCGGGCTTCAGCTCCATCACCGGCACCGGCTCGTCGCGCATGATCGACGTGAGCACCGAGAGCTGGGTGTCGCCCATGAAGGGCCGGCTGCCGGTGGACATCTGATACAGGAGAACGCCGAGCGAAAAGATGTCGGAGCGGTGATCGACCTCGCGGCCCTCGGCCTGCTCGGGCGACATGTAGGCGACCGTACCGAGCACCCGGCCCTCGCCGGTCAGGTCGCCGCCCATGGTGGCCTTGGTCACATCGTCGGCCGTGGCGCCGGTGGTCACCGGCTTGGCGAGACCGAAATCGAGAACCTTCACCTTGCCTTCGGGCGTGACCATGATGTTGGCGGGCTTCAGGTCGCGATGCGCGATGCTGCGATCGTGCGCTGTGCTCACCGCGTCGACAATCGGGATCGCCAGCTCGAAAAACGCGCCGAGGGGTAGCCCGGTGGGTGGGATAACCGCCTCGAGGGTGCTGCCCTCCACCAGCTCCATGGTGATGAAGTGCACGTCGTCGGCTTCCTCGACCGAAAAGATCGTAACGATGCCGGGATGATTGAGCGCCGCGATCGCTCGCGCCTCGCGCGCAAAGCGCGCCAAACGCTCGGCGTTGTCGGCCAGCTCGGTGGCGAGAACCTTGAGGGCGACGTCGCGGCCGAGCTTGGTGTCCTCGGCGCGGTACACCTCGCCCATGCCGCCTTCACCGAGCTTGGCGGTGATCCGATAGTGGTTGAGGGTGGTGCCGATTTCCACGGGGGCTCGCACTGGGGTCAGGCTGGTCGGGGTCCGGAGGAAAATACCTGTCGGACTGCCTCGTGGCAACAGCGAATCGGTACGATCGTGACTCGCCCGATCCGGTCGGGTCCCGACCGGCGACCGAGGAGACAGCTTCAGTCGAACCGGATCACCGGGATGCCGAGATCCTCGGCAGCCGCGGCCATGGTCGCGTCGGCGGTGGCGACCTGAGCGATTTCGCGGGATGAGCAGACGGACAGGTGGATGGCGTCGAGGGTGCGGAGGGCATGCGCGTCTAGCCGCGCCATCAGATGGGCGGCAGCCCGAATGTCTGTGTCGTCGACGCGCTCGACGGCGAGAACGTGCTGATCGACATCCTGATTGAAGCAACTACGGACGTGGGCCTCCGCTTGGCTGTCGAGAATTCCTGTTCGCCGTAGTCGCGCCAGCAGACAACGCATTTCCACGATCGTCAAGGAGCTGATCGTAGGGCGGTGGGCGTCGTGGATCCAGGCTTCGAACTCCGCCGATCCTTTCTCCGGG
>CBDUXW010000121.1:0-8050 GCA_965371275.1 uncultured bacterium
GGTTCGACGCGCGGGGCGGTACTGCGCCTCGATGACCGCGCCCCGACCGCCGATGAGCTGGCAGCCATGAAGGCCATCGTTCGTGCCGGCATGGAGGAGGGTGCGTTCGGCTTGTCGAGCGGGTTGTTCTACGCGCCGGGGAGCTACGCCGAGCTCGGCGAGGTGATTGCCTTGGCCGAGGTCGCCGCCGAGTACGGGGGTGCGTACGCCAGCCATATTCGCGACGAGGCCGACTACAACATCGGCGTGGTGGCGTCGGTCGACGAGGTGATCGCGGTGGCCCGCGCCGCCGGGATCGTCGGTGTAGTGACCCACATCAAGGCGTTGGGCCCGAATGTGTGGGGTGAGTCGGCAACCATCGTGCAGCACATCGAGGCGGCGCGTGCCGGGGGCGTCGAGATGTACGCCGACCAGTACCCGTATGAGGCGTCGAGCACCGGCTTGAGCGCCGCGCTCGTGCCGCGTTGGGCGCAGGCCGGCGGTCGTTTCGAGGAGCGCATGGCAGATGCCGACACCCGCACCCGCATCCGTGCCGACATGGTGGAGAATCTGGCGCGGCGCGGCGGCGCCGATCGCATCCAGTTTACCGGCGGCGGGCCGGGCATCGAAGGCCGCACGCTCCACGACCTGGCGGCCGAGCAGGGGATCGACCCGATCGACGTCTCCATCGAAATTCTGACCGGCGGCGGTCCGGGCTCGATCATTTCCCACAACATGCACGTCGACGACGTCCGCACCCTGATGGTGCAGCCCTGGACGATGACCTCGTCCGACGGTGGGATTCCGGCGTTCGGAACGGGCAAGCCCCACCCGCGCTCCTACGGGACCTTTCCGCGCAAGATTCGCAAGTACGTGCTCGAGGACGGGTTCGTGACCTTGCCGCAAGCGATTCGCAGCATGACCAGCCTGCCGGCCGCCGCCTTTCGAATTGCCGACCGCGGCAGCCTACGGCCGGGCGCCTTCGCCGACATCGCCGTGTTCGACGTCGAGCGGCTCACCGATCGCGCCACCTTTACGGCGCCCCACCAGTACTCCGAGGGGGTCGTGCACGTGCTGGTGAACGGTGAGCTGGCGCTGCGCAACGGCGCCCCGACCGATGCGCTGGCCGGCCGGGTGTTGCGGCGAAACGAGTAGCGGAAGGAGTCGTCAGCCACGGTGGATCGCAAGCCCTTCAGCATCGATGAGTACGTGCGGTGGTCGGACGTCGATCACGCCGGGATCATCTTTTATGGCGCCTACGTGCGCTTCTTCGAGATCGCCGAAACCGAACTGTTCCGCGCCGCCGGGCTGCCGTACGGCGAGGTGTTCGACAAGTTCGACATGTGGTTGCCGCGCGTCCATTTGGATTGCGATTTTCACTATCCGCCGCGCCTCGACGATCAATTGAGGGTTGCCGCCTATTTCACGAACTTCGGCAACAGCTCGGTGCGCATCAACTTCGATGTAGTACACCTGGCGACCGGCAAGCTGGCGGCCACCGGTCATGAGGTCTTGGTGTGCACGTCGCGCAAGAACCTGCGTCCGCGACCGCTGCCGGACGAGCTTCGCGCCCTGCTCGAGCCGTTCTGCATGACCGAGAGCGAGGCTCGGGCCGATCTCGGCGTTGCATAGTGCCGGCGCCGGTGGCTGATTGGCGCGCACGTCGGCGAGAAGAAATTCGGCCGGCCGATGAAACCTCTGAGATCCTGGTAACGTAGAGTGACATAAGCTAACGTTATGTCACTCAGCGATGCTGTAGCCACGCTGCTTTTCAGGGGCATTTCGGGCAGCTCACATGGAGTTCGAGGAGGAAGACGTGCCGCTACCTGACATCACGCATTTGCAGTTCTCGGTACTGGCTATTCTGCGCAACGGCGAGCACTCCGGTCGCACCGTGCGCGATCAGCTAAAGGACATGGGGATGCGGCGCACCGGTCCGGCTTTCTATCAGCTCATGAGTCGGCTGGAGGAAGCCGGTCTACTGATCGGGCGTTACGACCAGAAGATCATCGACGGCCAGATCATCAAAGAACGCTGCTATTCCCTGACGGACGCCGGTGGCGCCGCGTGGGAAGCGACCCGCGACTTCTACCTCGACACCATCAGAGCAACCGAAACAGCATCCCAGAAGGTCTAGCCATGGTGCGATTTCGACCGGCGCTCATCATGGGGCGGCTCATGCCGTCCCGGCTCCGCGAGCGGCTCTTCGAGGCTTCCTACCAGGAGCTTCTCGCCGACTATCTGCGGGGTCGCTCGCAGCGCCACGCCCTTGCCCGGCTCGCCCGGCGCCTGGTGTTCGAGGCGCGAGCGCTGGCCATGGCCCTCGATTGCTGGCGGCTGCACATCGTTGAGCGACTCTTCAAGCAAGAAACCGCGCTCCGGACTCCGGGATACGTTCCCCCTCCCGCCGACGGACGCCTACGAGGATCACTCATGGAATCTTTCGCGCGTGATGTGAAGTACGCCGTGCGCCAGCTCGTTCAAGCTCCGGTTTTCACGGCGACGGCGATTTTCATTGTCGCCATCGGCATCGGCGCCAATACCGCCGCCTTCAGCGTCGTCAACGCCATGCTGTTCCGACCGCAGCCCTTCGCGCGTGCCTGGGAGCTTGCCGACATCTATCAAGATTCCGACGGCGGGCAGCCGAACTCTTCGTCGTTTCCTGCGTATCGTGATGTCGCCGCCTACGACGATCTGTTCACAGGAGTGGCGGCGACGTTCGTCAGTTCTACGAGCTTGCAGAACGACGACGCGCTGACGCAGGTGATCGTGGAGTATTCCACCGCCAACTACATGGAGGTACTCGGCCTGCGACCGGCGATCGGGCGCTGGTTCGACGACACGGAGGACAAGGCAGGAGCCGAGGCCGTGGCGGTGCTCTCCTATCGTGCTTGGCAGGAAAGATACGGGGGCGACCCCGAGATTCTGGGCACCGTCGTGCGCATGAACGGCGCCCCGATAACCGTAGTCGGTATCGGGCCGGCCGACTACAACGGCTACCTGCCGCTCAACACCGTCGATTTCTGGCTGTCGCTGTCGTCGCTGGGGTCGATCAGCGGTGAGTACGCCATGGCGACGCTCGAGCAACGCGGCGACCACTGGTTCTTCATCAAGGCTCGCCTGCGTGAGGGCGTCACCACAACGCAGGTGCAGCAGGCGATGAACGGCCTGGCGGCCCGGCTGGCGACGGAATTCCCGGATCACAATCAAGGGCGTGACATCACCGTATTCGGCGCCGGCGAAGTACGTGTGCACCCAGAATACGATGCCATGCTGTCGCCCTCGGCGGCCTTTCTCATGACGATCGTCGGGCTCGTCCTGCTGATTGCCTGCAGCAACCTTGCCAACCTGCTGCTGGTGCGCGCCGCCGGCCGCGGCAAGGAGATGTCGATCCGCGTCGCGTTGGGCGCCAACAGCGGCCAGGTAGCGCGGCAACTGCTTACCGAGAGCCTGTTGCTGTCGTCGGTCGGGGGCGCCTTGGGTGTGCTGCTGGCGGCGTGGGTGGCTCGGGCGCTGATGGCCATTGAGTTGCCACTGCCGATTCCCATCTCTACCGAGCTCAGCCTCGACGGGCGGGTGCTCTCTTTCGCGCTCGCGCTGTCGGTGCTTACCGGGGTCGCCTTCGGCCTGGCGCCGGCGATTCGCGCCTCGCGGCCGGATCTCGTCGGAGCGATGCGGGACGAGGTGGTTTCGCTAGCCTGGCGCACCCGGCGGTTTGGCTTGCGCAACGCTCTCGTGGTGGTGCAGGTGGCTGTTTCGTTCGTGCTGCTAGTCGCGGCGGGACTGTTCGTCCGCAGCCTCGGCAACGCGCAACGTATCGATACCGGTTTCGCAGTCGACGAGGTCGCTTATCTGCAGACGAGCCCCGGCTTCGCCGGCTACTCGGACGAAGACGGACGCAACATCATGGCCGACTTCATCGAGCGAGCGCGCGCTCTTCCCGGCGTCGAGGCGGCCGGTCTCGCAACCGTCTTGCCGGTTACGCCACGCGGAACGACGTCGTTGGTCATCGACGGCTATGAAAACCCGTCGGGCCAGAACAGCGTCGAAGTTCCGTTCAACGTGGTCGACGCGGGCTACTTCGAGACGCTGCGGATTCCCTTGTTGCACGGCCGTGGATTCACCAACGCGGACGTCCCCGACGGCGAGCCCGTGGCGGTGATCAGTGAAGCCATGGCGCGGAGCTTCTGGGGTGAAAGTGACGCGGTCGGGCGACGCTTTCGTTCCGAGGGCCGTCCCGATAGCTGGCGGCGGGTGGTCGGTGTGTTCGGCGACACCATCGTCCGGGATTTGATCGAGACCGTGGGCCCTCAGGTGTACTACTCGTGGGCACAGGTCGGAGCCTCGGGAGGCGCCGTTTTCGTACGCACCGCCGGCGATCCGTCGACCGTTCTCGGCATGCTGCGCGGCGAGCTGCGGGTCATCGACGCCGACCTTCCCGTGTTGCAGGCCAACACGATGGCCGGGCATTTGAGCGATTCTCTGTCGTTGCCGCGGCTCGGCGTCAAGTTCCTCGGCAGCTTCGGGATAATGGCGCTGGCTCTCGCCAGCTTGGGGCTCTACGGCGTGGTCAGTTTCGCCGTCCGGCGGCGCACCCTCGAAGTCGGTGTGCGGATGGCGCTCGGTGCCGGCGGTGCCCAGGTGGTGTGGCTCGTGTTGCGCGACGTCGTCGGTCTGGTGGTCGTCGGCGTGTTGGCGGGCCTTGTCCTGGCCCTGGGTGCAGGCATGGGGCTCGCCGGTTTGTTGTTCGGAGTATCCGGTGCAGACCCCGTGACGTTTATCGGCGCCGGCGTTGTGTTGTTACTGGTGGCCGTGGCTGCCGGATTAGCGCCGGCGCTTCGCGCCGCGGCGTCCGATCCCGTGATCGCCTTGCGACAACGCTGAGAATCAAGCCGACAGCCAGGACACCGAGGGGGCCGACGAGAAGGTGGAAGAGCCCGTGCGACAAGGGGTCGACGCCCGTGGCCTCGTGATGCGCCTGCGCCGTTGCCGGCGCCAGCAGCACGGTGGCTGCGGCGACTCCGAAAATCGCTCTTTTCATGCGGATGCTCTCCTGGAAGTTCGTCCGGACGTTGCCGTCAGTGTATGAGATGCAGCTCGGTTTGGCGGCGCAACATCCAGCGTGTCTCGCCTGTGGCGGGAACCTCGGCTTCTTCCTCCATCATCATACGAACCGGCTGATTGTCCCACTCCGGAACCGGCGTTGTGACCTGCATCTCGGTTGAGAACCACATGCTCGGAACAACCGGAACGTCGCCGCGGCGGGGCACACCCTCCTGATAGTCCCACAGGCCGATGAGCGGTCCGGCGCCGTGGCCGTGGTCGCCGATCGGATGGGTGTACATGGTGCCGTCGAGTCCCTCCGCCTGCATGCGATCGAGCACCGACGTCAGAATGTCGTTGCCGCTGCGGCCTACCTTGATCTCTTCCATCAGGATGTCCTGCAGCCGCATGGTGTTTTCGAGCGCCGCCTGCAGCCCGGTGGGGGCGGCGGTTTCACCTTCGCGCAACACGTAACCCATGTGCTGGGTGTCCGTGTTCAAGCGCATCGCGGTGATTCCGAAGTCGCAATGCAGCACGTCGCCTCGTTCGATGACCGGGTTCTCACCGAGGTCGCCACCACCGCGTCTTTGAATGCTCACCGACGGTTGGAACCAGGTGCCCAATCCCATGTCGTTGACGCGCTGGCGCATCCACCACACGACGTCCTGCGTGCTGGTCTGCCCCGGAGTGATCACCAGGTTCGAGAACGCCGCCGAGATCACTTCGTGAACGATCGACTGAAGCCGCCGGTAGACCGGCGTCATGCTCGGCACCCGCATTGCCAGGTAGTCGATTGCCAGGCGCGGGTTGCGAACCACTCGGGCCGCCAAGTCCGGGCCCAAGGCTTCTTCCATCTGTTCCCATTCGCCGGCCGTCAGCCCGTCGGCGAAGTTGTGCTCCCGGTCGATGTTCACGGCGATCACCTGCGGGTCGCGCGCGCGCACGAGCTGGGTGAGCAACCGCCATTGGCCGGCGCCCCAGAGCTCCGCTTGCTGATCGTTCGATGTCGGTAGGTTGGTTCGATAGGCCTCGTACAGCCCGCCTTGTGAGCCACCGCCAAGCGCCAGGCGCTCGACGCCCCGGCCGGGGCCACGGTCGTAGAACACGTAGATGGTGCGCCGCCGTGCCGCGAAGCTGGTGGGCGCCACGAGGGCGCGAAACACCGGGTCCTCGTTGTACTCGCGCATGGATACAACCCACATATTCACGCCCTGCTCGCGCATGATGCGCGGCAAGTTCACCTCGAGCCGCTCTCTTATCCAACCCTGCTGGACCTCGGCCTGCTCCTGCAGTGTGCCGAATGGTCGCGCGGCGTCGTATACACCAGTCTGCTGGGCGGCAAGCGGCGCCGGCAGCAGCCCGATGGAACCGCCGAAAACAGTGCAGGTCAGGAGCGTGACAATCGCGGCGCGCGGGAACTTCGAACTCATGAGCGGGTCTCCGGTTGGTTGCCTGTGCGTGAACGTGCTCAATACAACCCCAGACTACCCTCGGTCGCAACGTGGGTGAAAAAGGACCTGCGGGTGAGAGAACGGATATTTGACAGGACCGCGGCCCGGCAAGATCATTCAATGCTCACGGGGCACGATGAACGAGCGACGACGGCGAAAGATACGTAGAATGCTGACCAATGGCGAACGATGACATGACGAGCTCGGGCCTCATCGGACGAACCGTAGGTCACTTCCTCGTCCTCGACGTTCTCGGATCCGGTGGCATGGGCGATGTGTACCGCGCTCGCGACACCAAGCTGAGCCGCGACGTCGCCCTCAAGGTTCTGGGTGGTGACGGTGAGGTCGACGCCGTGTTGTCGGCACGGTTCGATCGTGAAGCGGTGGTGTTGGCGACCCTCAATCATCCCAATGTCGCAGCGATCTACGGCCGCGAAGAACACGACGGGCGACCGATTCTGGTTCTCGAGCTCGTCGACGGGAGAACGCTCACCGAGCTGCTCGCCGATGGCGCCGTGCCGCTCGACGAAACATTGCGTATTTGCAGCCGGGTAGCCGCTGGTCTGGCGGCCGCGCACGACAAGGGCATCGTGCACCGTGACTTGAAACCCTCCAACGTCATGGTGACCACGGAGGGCAAGGTGAAGATTCTGGATTTCGGCATTGCCAAGGCGGTGCAGTTCGCCGAGGGCGACACGGCTATCCGTGACTTGACGGCCACCGGAATGCTGATCGGAACGGTGCCCTATATGAGCCCCGAACAGGTACGGGGACAAGAGCTCGACCCGCGCACCGACATCTGGTCGTTCGGCTGTCTGTTGTTCGAGATGCTTACCGGATGCCAGGCGTTCGAGCGTGACACCATCGCCGATACTCTTGCCGCCATCATCGAGTACGAGCCGCGCTGCGAGCTGTTGCCGGCGGCGACGCCGGCGGCGCTCCAGGACATCCTGTGCCGCAGCCTCGCCAAGGACCGGGATGAGAGGCTCAGTGACATTCGCGAACTGCGCCGCGAGATCGACGAGCTGACGGCCGCACCGGCGCGTGGCGCCACCACGGCCACCGTGGGCGAGATGGACGACCTGGCGAGAGCACGGGATTTTATCGAGCAGCACGGCTGGCAGGAAGCGTTCGACATCCTGGCGCCGCGCGCCGACACGCTGACCGCTCCGGACCTCGCACGCTTGTCGCGCGCCGCCTGGTGGACGGGACACCTCGAGCACTGCATCGAGGCCGACGAGCGCGCCTTCTCCATGTTCATGGCCGCGTCAGACTCCACGGAAGCCGCCGCCACGGCGCTGCGAATCGCCGATCACTATTCGCGGCGTCTGGACTCGGCGCAAGCGAACGGCTGGCTGGCCCGCGCCGAGCGCCTGGTAGAGGGCGAGCCTGAGGCCCCGGTGCACGGCTGGGTGCTGCGGGCGCAGATCATGCGCGCCGACTCCGAGGGTCGCTTCGAGGAATCGTTGGCCGTATCCCGCCGGATGCTGGAAATCGGGAACCGCCTCGGCGATTCCGACCTGCAGGCGATGGCCATCCACTACGAGGGCCGCACACTGCTGAAGCAGTATTTGATG
>CBDUXW010000122.1:0-7977 GCA_965371275.1 uncultured bacterium
GCGCGTCGTTCGTACCCCGCGGCGAGCTCTTCTTCTTCCTTCTCGGCTACCCACGACAGATACGCGTCGACAACGCGGGGCGGGTCGCCGATCTCCACGACCTTGCCGTCGCGCAACCACATGGCGCGGTCGCAAAGCCGGCGCACCGACTCGAGGCTGTGGGTCACCAGGAGAATCGTCTTGCCGCGGCGCTTGAACTCGGCGATCTTGTCGAGGCACTTGTGCACGAACGCCTCGTCACCCACCGCCAGCACTTCGTCGATCAACAACACGTCGGGATCGACGTGAATGGCTACCGAGAAGCCGAGCCGCATGTACATGCCGCTCGAATAGGTCTTTACCGGCGCGTCGATGAACTCATCGAGCTCGGCGAACGACACGATCTCGTCGAAACGCGCCGCGATTTCGGCGCGGGTAAGGCCGAGCATGATGCCGTTGATGAAGACGTTTTCGCGCCCCGAGATCTCGGGATGAAACCCGGCTCCCAGCTCGATGAGCGCCGAGATCTTGCCGTCGACCTCCACGTGGCCGTGTGTCGGCTTGGTGGTGCCGGCCATGATCTTCAGCAGCGTGCTCTTGCCGGCGCCGTTGCTGCCGATGACGCCTAGCGTCTCGCCGTGCTGGATCGTCAGGGAGACGTCGTCGAGAGCGGTGAAGATTTCGCCGGGTGACAGCACATCGAAAATGTTGCGCGACAAGATTGCGCTCTTGAGCGTCAGCATGCGATGAGCGTGGGCGAAGCGCCGGTACTGCTTGCCCACCCGGTCGACGATCACCGCAGCGCCCGTCTTGCGGGTGGCGGCGGCGACCTTGTCGGGCTTCGCCATCACACTTCCTCCGGAAAGGAGTCGCGCAGGCGATCGAACAACGCGTAGCCGACGATCAGGATGACGAACGAAACCGCCAAGGTCACGGGCAGTCGCTTCCACGGGATCAGCGCACCCTCGAAAATCGCCTTGTGGTAGCCGTTCATGATGTGGGTCATCGGGTTGAAGTCGAGCGCCTGGGCCACAACCCGAGGAATCCAATTGTCGGGATCGGCGGCGGCGCGCTCCTGGAGGAAGTCGCGCGAATAGATGATCGGCGTGAGGAAGAACCACAGCGTCAACGTGTTGGCCAGGATGTCCCGGATGTCACGGAAGTGGACCGTCAGCGCCGCCAGGATGAGACCGAGGCCGATTGACAGCACGAGCTGCGTGAAGATCACCACGGGCAGCCAGAAGAGGTGCAGGCTGACGCCCTCCGGTTTGAAGAACAGCCAGAAAGCCAGGTACACCGGCAACCCGAGAACATAGTGGACGCCGTTAGCCAGCACGCTGACCACCGGCAGCACCTCCGCCGGGAAGATCAACTTCTTGATCAAATTGCCGCCGGCCAGCAGCGAGTTGGCCGCGTCGGTAAGCGACGCGGCGAACCAGGTCCATGGCAACAGGCCGCAAAACATGAACAGCGCGTAGGGCTGGGTGTCAGCGCCCTCGGCCCGTGGCGGTGTGAACACCGTCGAGAACACGACGAAATACACCGCCAGCAGCAGCAGTGGGTTGAAGAACGACCACAGGTAGCCGAACACCGACCCGCGGTAACGCGCCTTCAGCTCCCGGGTTACCAGGCTCAGGATCAGCACGCGGTAGCGGAAGAGATTAGTCAGGCCGTGGTGCATGTGTGGATATTACTGTGGAAACCGGATGCATGAAGCTGTGGATCGACGGGGCAAAACCTTGTGCACCGGGCGTTGATAAGCCTGTGGATTCAGTTCCGGAAAGCTCTGGATCGCCATGTCGAAGCCTGTGAAACGGCCGTGCAAGACCCCCTGCTCGGCGCTGCAAAACCTGTGCATGCGTTGAGGATAACCGGCTTCAACGCCCGGTAAACGCTGTGGAAGAACTGTGAACCGGGCATGAGGCACCCGCGCCCAAGCTGTGTACGGCATGCGGAGCTACGGCGCAAGCCAAGGCGTGAGCAGCGCCGCAACGATTCGGGCCTACTGGCCGGTGCGAACCGCTTGCCCGTCCTGGATGACGAACATCCTGTGGAACTTGCGGGCGTTGCCGTCGCCGTCGAACGTGGTCTCGCCGGCGGCTCCCGGAAACGGGCTCATGGCGTTGAGGTAGAACGACATGTTTTCCGCCCGCAGCCCATCCTGTTCGATGGCTTGCGCCAGAATCAAGACGGCGTCGTAGGCGTGCGCCGAGTACACGTCGAACCCTTCGCCGAACATGTCGCGGTATCCCTGCACGAAACGGCGTACGGCCTCATTGTCGTCGGCAGGGTCGAACGCCGCGGTCGGAAACACCAGACCTTCGACGGCGTCGCCGCCGGCGGCCACCAGCTCGTCGGCGAGGATGGCGCCCGTGCCGAACAGCGGCACGTCGATGCCGGCGTCGCGGACGGCCCGCGCGACGGTGGCGGTTTCCTCGGAATAGCCGGAGATGTAAATCGCTCCGGCGCCGGTGCCGACCAGGTTCGCGGCTTGATTGCTCACGTCAGTGGCGCCGGCTTCGAAGGTTTCGGTGGTCTCTACGCGCCCGCCCAGCATGCGGAAACGCTCGATGAAGGCGCGCTGAATGCCGAGGCCGAATTCACTCTGGCTGCCGATGATGTCGACTTCGCGGATTCCGGCGACGTTGTAGATGTGGTTCGCGGTGTTCACCGCCTCGAGCTCGTCGCTCGGAAAGTTGCGGTAGATGTAGCTGCCCTTCTCGCTGAGCTCCGGCGTCGACGTGGAAGGCGACAGCAAGA
Organism: uncultured bacterium; assembly: GCA_965371275.1. Classification (GTDB taxonomy): domain Bacteria; phylum Acidobacteriota; class UBA890; order UBA890; family UBA890; genus CBDCBL01. The sequence goes on from CBDUXW010000122.1 coordinate 2,740, forward strand.
TGACGCCGGAATCTTGGAACAGATCGGCGATGGTCAGCGTCACGTCGGAGCTGTCAGCCCCGATGACCGCGGGAACCCCCATATCGATGAGCTCTTGCGCTACCTGCAGACCGATCTGCGGGTCGCTCTTGGCATCGCGCATGATCACTTCGAGGGGAATGCGGGTGCCGCCCTCACCGACATCGATGCCGCCGACGGCGTTGATCTCGGCCACCGCCACCTGAATGCCGTTCCATATGGCGTTGCCGTACGAAGCTGCCGAACCTTCGAGCGACACGATCGCGCCGAGCTGCACGATGTCCGGGCCGCCGCACGCAGAAACACCCAGCAGGGCAATTGTCAGGAACAAAACAGTCCACGCGCTGCGCATCTTCATCATTTTCCCTCCCTAAGAGAGCTCCATCTTGACCGCTCTCGACCATGAACCGCAACCGTCACGGACAGCTCGGCGTCGACGCGGCAGCCGTGCCATGGGCGGAACGGCGCTAGTCCTCGTCGCCGCTCTCGCGGGCCGCGTGCAAACGCACGGTGGCGCGTTGCAGGGCCTCGAGGGCGCGGTCGACATCGGTTTCGTCTTCAGGATGCTGGAGCCGCTCCTTGGCTCTCTGCAGGGCTGCTTCGGCCCGCGCCTCGTCGACGTCGTGAGCGGTTTCGGCGGTCTGCGCCAAGATGATCACACGCCCCGGTAACACCTCCACGAGCCCCGATGAAACGGCGAGCTCGCTCCACGCATCGGCGCCCGCAACCCTGTAGCGGACCATCCCCGTGCCCAAGCCGGTGATCAGGCGCGCGTGGCTCGGCAAGACGCCGAACTCGCCCGCGATCCCGGGCGCTCTGACGGCCTCCACGGTTTCGGACACGAGCTGGCGTTCCGGCGTTACGATTTCGAGTCCGAAATCGTGTGCCAGGCCGCCCGGGGTGTCGTTTGTGGTTTCCGCCATGAGCCGTTACTCCGCAGCCTCCGCGACGACTGCTTGCGCGCCCGTCTGCGCGGCCGTAGCGTCGGTGATCGCCTCGCGCATTTCGACCGTTTGTCCGGCCTCCGCGGTCATGCGCTCGGCCTTCTCGCGCGCCTCATCAATGGTACCGACCATCAGGAAGGCCTGCTCGGGAAGATCGTCATGCTTGCCGTCGATGATCTCCCGGAAGCCGCGCACGGATTCTTCGAGTTTGACGTATGTGCCCTTCTGGCCGGTGAAGTTCTCGGCCACGAAGAAGGGTTGCGACAGGAAGCGCTGCACGCGCCGCGCGCGGTTCACCGTGACCTTGTCCTCGTCGGACAGCTCTTCCATCCCCAGGATCGCGATGATGTCCTGCAGGTCCTTGTAGCGCTGCAGGATCAAGCGCACCTCGCGAGCCGTGTTGTAGTGCTCCTCGCTGATGACTCGTGGGTCGATGAGTTGCGAGTTCGAGTCGAGGGGATCGACCGCCGGGTAGATACCGATTTCGGTAAGGGAACGCGCCAAATTCACGTTGGCATCGAGGTGGGCGAACGTGGTCGCCGGCGCCGGGTCGGTGAAGTCATCGGCCGGCACGTAAATGGCTTGAATCGAAGTAACCGATCCGGTTTTGGTTGCCGTGATGCGCTCCTGCAGCTCACCGAGCTCGGTGGCCAGGTTGGGCTGGTAGCCGACCGCCGACGGCATACGACCGAGAAGCGCCGACACCTCGGAGCCCGCCTGCGTGAAGCGGAAGATGTTGTCGATGAACAACAGGACGTCCTGTCCACCCTGGTCGCGGAAGTACTCGGCCACGGTGACGCCGGTCAGGGCGACGCGCAAACGGGCGCCGGGCGGCTCCGTCATCTGGCCGAACACCAGCGACGTCTGCTTGAGAACTCCAGCCTCCTTCATTTCGCGCCAGAGGTCGTTGCCCTCTCGCGTGCGCTCGCCGACGCCGGCGAACACCGAGTAGCCGCCGTGGTGCGTGGCGACGTTGTTGATCAGCTCCTGGATGAACACCGTCTTGCCGACGCCGGCACCGCCGAAGAAGCCGATCTTGCCGCCTTTCTTGAACGGCACCAGCAAGTCGATCACCTTGATGCCGGTTTCGAACTGCTCGGTCCCGGTCGCCTGCGCTTCGAAGCTCGGTGCATGGCGATGAATCGGCCACCGCTCCTCAGCCTCGACAGGGCCGCCGCCGTCGATCGGCTCGCCGATGACGTTGAGCACGCGCCCCAGCGTGGCATCGCCCACCGGGGTGGTGATCGGACCGCCGGTGTCGATCGCGGCCATGCCGCGTACCAGGCCGTCCGTCGACTGCATGGCCACGCAGCGCACGCGATTCTCGCCGAGGTGCTGGGCGATCTCGACGATGATGTTGATCTTCAGCGACGACATCTCGGCGTCGTCCTTGATCCTGAGGGCCTGGTAAATCGGCGGCAGGTCTTCGGACGGAAACTCGACGTCGACGACCGGGCCGACGACGGCCAGGACTTTGCCGACCCGATCCGTGCCCGTTTGCTCAGCGCTCGACATTAATTGCCTCCTACTTCAGTGCTTCGGCTCCGCCGACGACTTCGAGGATCTCTGTGGTGATCTCCTCCTGGCGGATCTTGTTCATGGTCAAAGTGAGATCGTCGATGAGCTCGTCGGCGTTACGCGAGGCGTTGTCCATCGCCGTCATGCGCGCCGCGTGCTCGGCGGATATCGATTCCAGCAAGGCCCGGAACAGCTGCACCTCGACGTGGCGCGGCAGCAACGTGGCCAGAATGCTCTCGGGGTCGGGTTCGTAGAGGTAGTCGGTAAGCTCGACGGGTTCCATTTGCGTCGCTGCTTCCGCCGCCTCGCGGCCTTGCTCCCAGATGCCCGACAAGGTGCCGATGTCGCCGGCGTGCAATCCCTCCAGACCCTCGAAGAAGGTCAGGTCGCCGCCGCTCTTCTGCTCGGCGACCGCACGCGCCGCCTGCCGCGCGTCGATCTTGTCGTCGGGAAAGTGGAGACCGACGACAGGTAGCAGCGGCTCGACGACGACCTTCTGCTGGATCACCGACTTGAATTCGTTGTAGATCACGTACACCGCGTCCGTGCGCTCGGCCTCGAACTGCGAGATGACGTACTCGGCCACCAACGCAGCGTCGGAGAAATCGACCTCCTTGAGCTGGTCGAGCCAGTACCGCCCGATCGACCAGTCGCGCTTCTTGTAATATTTGTAGCCCTTGCGGCCCATCAGGACGAGCTCAACCGCCTGATCCTCCCAGCTATGCAAGGCTTTGTCGGCGCGTTTCAAGATGTGGGTATTGAAGGAGCCGCACATCCCCTTGTCCGAAGTGATGATCACCACCGTGATGTGCTCCTCGCGCTGGGCGCGACGCAACAGCGGATGATCGCGGTTCTCGGTGCGCTCGGCGAGTCCATTCATCACGTCCCAAGCCTTGTCGCTGAACGGGCGGGCGTTGATGATTCGTTCCTGCGTACGACGCAGCTTGGCCGCCGCCACCATGCGCATGGCGCGGGTGATCTGCCGGATGTTCCTGACGGACCGCACGCGGCGTCTGAGGTCGAGTAGGGTGGCCATCTTTTTGTGGGTTCGGAGAGCTCGTTTGTGGGGCTGCTAGCTTGCTACCGTCGCTTCTTCGGCCGCTCCGGCAGCGGCGGCCTCGGGCTCGCCCACCGCCCCGGCGTCGGCGAAATCCTGCGCCTTGTAATCGTTTAGAACCTGGCGTAGCCGTGCCTCGAGTGCCTCCTCGAGCGCGCCCGCCGTCTCGATATCGTCCCAAAGCTGGGCGTCGTTGATAGCGGCATACTCGTAGAATCCGGCCTCGAACTCACGCACCTGCGATACCTCGAGGTCGTCGAAGAAACCGGACGTGCCGGCGAACAGTATGGCGATCTGCTGGGCAACGCGCAGCGGCTGGAACTGGTCCTGCTTGAGCACCTCGGTGAGACGCTCGCCGCGCGCCAGCTGCGCCTGCGTCGCCGCATCGAGGTCCGATCCGAACTGTGCGAACGCCGCCAGCTCACGGTACTGGGCGAGCTCGAGTCGCAGCGATCCGGCGACCTGTTTCATGCCCTTGATCTGAGCTGCGCCGCCGACGCGGGAAACCGAGAGGCCGGCGTTCACCGCCGGTCGCACACCCTGGTGGAACAGATCGGTCTCCAGGTAGATCTGCCCGTCGGTGATCGAGATGACGTTGGTCGGGATGTACGCCGAAACGTCGCCTGCCTTCGTCTCGATGACCGGAAGTGCGGTGAGCGAGCCGGCGCCGAGCTCGTCGTTTACCTTGGCGGCACGCTCCAGCAACCGCGAGTGCAGGTAAAAAACATCACCCGGGTACGCCTCGCGCCCGGGGGGTCGGCGCAACAACAGCGACATTTCGCGGGAGGCGTTGGCGTGCTTGGACAGGTCATCGTAGATGATCAGGGCGTGCTTGCCGCTGTCGCGGAACCACTCGCCCATGGCGCAGCCAGCAAACGGCGCCATCCACTGCACCGCGGCGGCAGTCGAAGCGGACGCGTTCACGACGATCGTGTAGTCCATCGCTCCCGCCTTCTTGAGCTCCTCGACGGCGCGCGCCACCGTCGATTCCTTCTGGGCGATGGCGACGTAGATGCAGTACACATCGGTACTCTTCTGGTTGATGATCGCGTCGAGCGCCACCGCGGTCTTGCCGGTCTGACGGTCGCCGATGATGAGCTCGCGCTGGCCGCGGCCGATCGGGATCATCGAATCGATCGCCTTCAAACCGGTCTGCAACGGCTCCCCCACCGGCTGGCGATCGACGACGCCCGGAGCGATGCGCTCGATGTCGCCGCGCTCGCTCGCATCAACCGGACCGGCGCCGTCGACGGGCTCGCCGAGCGGGGTAACGACGCGGCCGAGCAGCGCTTCGCCGACCGGCACCTGGAGAACGCGCCCCGTGCGCTTGACGGTGTCGCCTTCCCGCACGGAGGTCGCATCACTCAACAGGACGACGCCGACGTTGTCCTCTTCCAAGTTGAGAGCGACGCCGAACACGTCGTCCGGAAACTCGATCAACTCGAGCGACATGCAACGCTCGAGGCCGTAGATACGGGCCACACCGTCGCCTACCGAAATGACCGTGCCGACTTCCTGAATGTCGATCTCGGTGTCATAGCCGGCAATCTGCTGCCGGATGATGCTCGAGATTTCCTCTGCCTTGATCTGCATCTTTTTTCAGATCTCCCTCTTCGTCACTCTTATAACGAACCGCTCGGCTATCAGGACTGCTCCAGCCGTTCGCGGATGCGTGCCAGGTGCCCCCGCAAGCTGCCGTCG
>CBDUXW010000123.1:0-7921 GCA_965371275.1 uncultured bacterium
CGAGGGCCGCCTCCGGGTTGTTCATCGGCAGCGACGCAACGAACGCCGGAAACCGTTCCGGGTACTCCTCGCAGCACTCCGCCATACCGTCGTTCGCCAGGCGCGCCAGCCCGGGCGAGATCTCCGGCCCCGCCAACTGCTCGATGGGCGGCGAGGCGAGCGACAGGATCTGCCGGTAGTCACCGAACCGGTCCATGGCGCGGAAGCGCTCGTCGAGATCAACCAGCATCGGAATTGCCAGGTAGCGCTTCAGCGTCTGCTCGTCGGCGCACACCTTCACCATCTCGTCGAAGTAGCGCTTCGGGAAGATGTGCGTGAAGACGTCGAGCTTCACCAAGAGAGCTCCTGTCGGCAGGTTCGCTCCGCTATCGGCGTGGTCAGACTAGCCGGAATCGATCGATTCGATCAATGGGCTGGATCCCCGTTGAATCTTCCATTCCATCGTGGAATACGGCTCGACGTGGCCGTCTCACTCCAGTGTGGGCTTGAATAGCAACGGTTCAAAAGCGTACGCTATAGCGTACGATCAGAAAGGGGATCCGCATGCCCACGATCACCGCCACCGACGCACGCAAGCGCCTCTACAAGCTTGTCGACGAGGTTCAGGAGTCCCACGAGCCGGTCCAGATCACCGGCAAACGCGGCAACGCCGTGCTGGTGGGAGAAGACGACTGGCGCGCGATACAAGAGACTCTCCACCTCGTCTCGATCCCCGGTATGCGCGAGTCGATCGTCGAGGGTATGGCTACGCCGGTTGATGAGCTCGAGGACACGCTCGACTGGTGAATTGGCGCCTCGTGTACACGAAGGCCGCCCGGAAAGACGCCAAGAAGCTCGCCGCGGCTGGTCTCAAGGACAAGGCACAGGCTCTACTCGACATCATCGCCGAGAATCCCTACCAGACACCGCCCCCGTTCGAGAAGCTCGTCGGCGACCTGGCAGGCGCTTGTTCTCGACGCGTCAACATCCAGCACCGGCTCGTGTACCAGATCGTTGACGACGACCACGTCGTCAAAGTGCTCCGCATGTGGACGCACTACGAATAGGTCTCGTCTCACGGCAATCAAAGTCATGGCTCGGGTCGGCTTGCTGTACACGAGCTTCGCTAACGCCCCGCCGCCATTCGCCGCTGCAGCTCCTCGAACCAGTTCAGCACAACGATCATCTTCTGCTGTTCTTCATCCGGGCCCCTCTGATTCAAAACGAGCAAGCGCTGGCCATCGGGGTGCCCGTCGTAGTGGGCGCGCAAGGTTCTGCTCCAGAAGTCGGCCCCGCTCCAACCGGCGGTGGAGCCGGCAACGCGCAGCTGCGGCTCCGCCTGTATGGAAGCGACCACCAGATCCTCCGAGCCCCCCTGGTCTCTGTAATAGAGCACGGTACTGTCGGGGCCCCAAACGGGTCCCATTCCGCCACCGCTCGACACCGCGACGCCAACTCCCTGATCGTCGAAACGGCGGACGTACACGTCGTTGACACCGCCGCGGTCCGACTCGTACGCCAGCAGCTCCCCATCGGGCGAAAGGGCGCCGGCATGCTCGGAGGAATCGGTGCTCACGAGCGCCTCCGTGCTGCCGTCGCTCACGTCGAGAAGCAAAAGGTCGTTGCTCGCCGCATCCTCACGGAAAACGAGTCGAACGCCGTCGGGGTGCCACGATTCGGGCCAGATCTCGTTGGCGCCGGTGTGGAGCGTCTCCTCCGACCCGCCCCCGCCAACGGGTACGGACTTGATCGCAAAGGAACCGGCCGCGCCCGAAGCAAACGCCACTCGGTCTCCCGCCCGCGTCCATACCGGCGCCGACGCATCGCCCGAGGTGGTTAGAGGGTTCAAGTTGCCCGTCTCGACATCAACGAGCCAGATGTCGGTTTCGCCACCGTCGTTGATCGCAACGGCGATCTGATCACCATCCGGCGAGAGTCTCGGCGCACCAAATCTGCGCCACTCCGTCGTCACCGGCTCAACGTTGTCGCCGCCGACATCCACAAACGCCAACTGCGTGCCTATTCGCCCATAGCTGGGCGCGTACACGAGAAGGCCATCGCGCGAAACGGCAGCTTGCACCGCTCCGCCATTCTCCACACGCACACCCGGCAGAACCTGCACAGCCTGTCCGGATACTTCAAAAGCATCTACGTCGAAGGAAACGGCGAGCAGCGTGTCATTGCGTGGATAGAGGATATGGCCGGAGGCTGCATAGAAGGGATTCGAGCCACTTGTTGAGATCCGCATGAATTCATCGGTCTCGAGGGACAAAACGCCCACTCCACCGTTTACGAGGAAGCCAACCTCGAAGAGGAAGATTTTGCCTCCCGGAAGTACCGCCAGATTGTTGAGCCAAGGGACGCCTTGATCCGGCCTCGGCGCCGCCACGAGTTGGCGACCTCCCTCGCCGGATTCTAGAAGTCGAAACAACGCGCCCCTCCATGTGATGTAGGTGCTCCTGTCTTCAGTCCAGGTTGCCGAGTCGCACAATTCGCAGATCGAGTACATCTCGTTTCTCGACAGCGACACTCTGAGGAGGCTGTTCGAGTTGTCGGCAAAACCCACCCACTCTCCGTCCGGCGAGAAGAACGGCTGCGTGGCATCCTCGGTGCCGCGAATCGGTGTAGCCGCGGCTGCCTCGTCGGTGCGCCGCAGGTAAAGTCGGCGCCCGGATTCATCTTGGGCGGCAAACACAATGGCATCGCCGTCGGGGGAAACCGCGATGTTCGTGCCTATCCCGACCGGGAAGCGGGTTCCCGGCGGCAGGCTTATCTCGAAGCTCATGGGGATCGGAGGAGCCAGCGGATCCGCATGGGTGAAGAGCCAGGTCGCTCCGGCTCCGAGGAGCACAAGGACAACCGCGGCAGGGAGTACTACAGCCCACGCCGGGCCGCGCGGCGACTCCACCGCTGCACCCGGCAAGGTCGCCGAAATCGACACGGCTCTCCCCAAGCCAACCTCGGCGAGAGCGGCCAAGTCGACGACCAGGTCGTCGGCGTCTTGGTAACGCCGTTCCGGCTGCTTCGCCAAACTCTTCCTGACGATGCGTTCCATTTCTGCCGGCAATGACGCGTCGATCTCCGCCAGCGCACGCGGCTCCTCGTGGCCGATCTTGTGGAGCGTGTCGTGCACGCTCTCGCCGGCAAAAGGCTGCCGCCCGCTGATCATCTGGTACAACACGCAGCCGAAGGCGAATAAGTCGGCACGGCGATCGACCACCTCGCCGGTGACCTGCTCGGGGGCCATGTATCCGGCTGTCCCCATCACCTGGCCGGCCACCGTGCCGAGCATGGTGGGCGACATCGTTGCCGAGCTTCCGGTCGGTGCTGCCACTTCGGTGAGCTTGGCCAACCCGAAGTCCAAGACTTTCGCGTGGCCTTCCTCGGTAACGAAGATGTTGTCGGGCTTCAGGTCACGATGAATGATCCCGGCCTTGTGGGCAGCAATCAGCGCCTCGCCGACCTCCGTGGCAAGATCCAGCGTTTTGTCGAGCGGCAACGCCCCCCTGTCGAGCCGCTCGCGTAGGCTCTGGCCCTCCAGGTACTCCTGCACCATGAAGTGGGTGGTGGTGCCGTCCTCACCCGGCTCGGAGCCGACATCGTGAACGACGGCGATGTGGGGATGATTCAGCGCCGCGGCAGCCCGCGCCTCCTGCTCGAAGCGCGCCAGCCGCTCGGGATCGGAGGCGTACTCGGCCGGCAGCACCTTGATCGCCACCTTGCGGCCGAGTCGCGTGTCCTCACCGAGGTACACCTCGCCCATGCCGCCGGCGCCGAGTTGCTCGATGATCTTGTAGGGGCCGAGTGTCTTGCCGACCACGGGAGGTAGTCCGTTCTGGGGAGTATGCGCGGTCAGACTAGCCGGAATCGCTCGATTCGATCAACGGGCCGCCTGAGAGCATCAGCCGTGACGAGATCGGCTCACCGTGATGGAATCGCCTCCCGTAGCCACGTCAGCAGTGTCGTTTGTGCTTCTTCCGTCAACGGCGTCGCGCCGTGGCCGGTGTCCGTCCACAGAAACTGGCTCGGAGATCCGGCCAAGCGCTGCACTGGCAACACCGATGTCTCCCTGATCAGATCGGTGTCGCGGTTGCCGTTGATCATCAGCAGCGGCCGCGGGCTGATGCGGCCGATGTAGTTGGCCGGGCATGCAGCGGCGAGGTGGCCGGTCTCGAGGGCGTCGAAATGGCCGCCGACGAGCAAGGCGACGCCGGCGAGGCGTCGGTCGGCACCACCGGCGACGGTGCCGACCAAAGCACCGCGGCTCGAGCCCACCAACACCACCCGCGCGGGATCGACGCCCCGTTCTTCCACAAGGAAGTCATATGAACGCCCGACGTCCTTGACCGTCTGCGTGGTCCAGGCGAGGTACACGGGCGGCTGGTTGTAGAGGCGCTCGTGCTTCTCGGCCTCACGAAACGACTGCAGCAAATCGGTGCTGCGCTCGCCCCAGTGCTGCAGGTCGATCGCCAGCACGGCCCAACCGGCGCGCGCCATCAGCCCCGCGTACAGCGCGACGCCGGGACCGTCCTTCGCTCCCGCTCCCCCGCCGTGCAAGAGAATCACCGCAGGCGCGCCTTCCACCGGCGAGGCGACGGCACTGAAAAGGCGCGCGTATACGGTGATCCCGGCGGTGCTCTGGAATGCCAGATGCTCGTTGCGGATGCCCTCGGTCTCCTCCACGTCGAGCACCTCGGCGTCGAACGGCACGCTGTGGTCGTACACGAAGAAGTCCAGAAAGGTGCGGAAGGTCTCGTCGTCGACCGGCTGCGCCAGCCACTCGTCGGCGTACTGCTGGGTGGCAGCAATCGATTCACTGGAGGCAACCGACGGGGCAAGAAGGACCGCCGGGAGGGCCAACAAGGTCAGCGCCAGCAACAGCGGTACCCACAACGGCCCAGGCTTCGTGCGTACAGCGCGAGCATCTCTCATCGGTATTGCCTCCGGGTGATCCGCATCGCGCCGCCGCTCACTCAGCGGCCGCCCTGCCCTTCTTCCGTGGTGCGATGGAGTCGCTCGTCCTCGAGCGTCTCGAGCACCTGGCGCCACTCGAACTTGTCGCCGATGCCGCGCACGTAGTGGTCCATCCAGGCCATCTCGCTCACCGCTTTCACCAGCCGGTTGCGGGGGTCGGGGATGCCGTGGCTGCGGCCGGGGTACATGAACAGCTCCGTGGGCACGCCGAGCTTCTTGAGCGCCATGTGCAGCTCTACGGACTGCGGGCTCGGCACGCGCGGGTCGCCCTCGACGACGTGAATCATGGTCGGTGTGGTGGCGTTGGCGATGTACTTGAGCGGTGATTGATCCCAGTAGGGCTCGAAGTTCTCGTACAGGAAGTCGTCGCCTATATAGAAGCGGCGATTGCGCTGCACGTCGCTCTGCGCGTACATCGAAATCCAGTTCATGGTGCCCGCGCCGGAGCTGATCGCCTTGAAGCGGCCGGTGTGGGAAACAATCCAGTTCGACCAGTGGCCGCCGGCGCTCCACCCCAGCGCCCCCATGCGGTCGGGGTCGGCGATGCCCTCGTCGATGAGGTAATCGACGCCGGTCATGATGTCGTCGAAGCCGAGCGTGAAGTAGTCGCCGACGATGTCGGTGCGGTGGGCATTGCCGTAGTTGCGCGAGCCTCGGTAGTTGGGCTTCAAAACGGCGTAGCCGGCGCCGGCGTACACCTGGGCGCCGTAGCCGCCGTTGAAGCGCAGCACGTCGGCCGAGGCCGGGCCGCCGTGGATGGCGACGATGAGCGGATAACGGCGGCCTTCCACGTAGCCGACCGGCTTCACCAGCACGCCGCCCACGGTGTTGCCGTCGGTGGAGGTCCAGTTGATCTCGACCTCCTCGCCCAGCGCCATCTCCCGTGTTTGCGGATTCGCATCGACGAGCTGCACCCACGCCGACCGGTCAGTGATCTGCTCGATGTCGGGCACCGTGAACACCGTCGGCGGTGTTGTCGGGTCGGCGTAGCCGATGAGAATGGCGCCGGAGTCTTCGTCGCGCGTGACTCTGAGCGCCGCTCGCTCCTCGGTGATCTGCCGGGGCTCATGGGTAACAACATCGAGGGCATGCAACTGCGTCGTCACCTTGACGCCACCGTTGAAGTAGATCTGGTTGCCGTCGTCCGACCAGAAGCCGACGCTCAGGCTGGCGTCGAACCCCTCGCCGAGCTTGGTGAAGGCGCCGCCGCGGTCGGCGACCTCGCGGATGTACACACGATTCTCGGTCATCGTGTAGCGCGTCATGTCGTCGGGTGCGGAAAACGCCACCCAGCGGCCGTCCGGAGACACCCCGAGGCCGCTCTCGCCGACCTCGTAGTTGTCGGTCAATCGCTCAATGTGGCCGCCGGCGGTTTCCAGCAGATACTGATCGGCATACAGGCGCGCCCCGGTGATGTTGCGCTCGTAGCGCTGCGCTGAGCCGCCGGTGAACGTGACCCAGCGCCCATCGCGCGACACGCCGAACGCCGAAACACTGACTTCCGGATCGCTGGTGAGCTGCCGGGCGACACCGTGGTCGAGCTGCAGCGCCCAGAGGTTGGACAGCGGCGTCTCCATGTTCTTCACGTCCACGGAGAATCCTTCTTCGAGGCGCCGCTCGTTGCCCTCATCGAACGAATCCGGCCGCGTGAAGTAGATGCCGGCGCCGTCGGGCGTCCACTGCCAATCCTCGACGCCCGCCGCGCCGTCGGTAAGCTGCTCCGGCTCGGCCGAGAACACCTCGGCGATCGGCAGGCTGTAAAGCTGCTCGCGGCCCCTCTCGCCGCTGCGAAACACCAGCCGGGCGCCATCCGGGCTGAACGAAAAATCGGCGACGCCGTTGTCGGCGTCCGATATGCGCCGCGCTTCGCCGCCGTCGGGGCGCATCAGGTACATCTGGTTGCGCGATCCCTCGGCGTCGCGCTCATCGCGACCACCGCGCTGACCGCGCTCACCCCGCTCACCCCGCTCACCGGCTGCTTCGCGGTCGGACAAGAACACGAAGAAGCTGCCATCGCGTGCCCACTGCGGCGCGGTTTCGTTGAACCCCTCGGTGAAGGTCATCTGCCGCGTCGAGTCGAGACCCTGCGTCATCGACACCAGAAAAATGTCGAATTGCGATTTCGCCTCTTGCCAGTCCGGCGTGGAAATCGTGTAGAGCATCCACTCGCCGTCCGGGCTCGGCGTCCAGGAGCCGGGTCGCGTGAGCTCCTGCATGTCCAGGAACGTCATCGGGCGCGGGGCGGCGCCCTGCGGAGGTGTGGCAGTCGCCGGAACGGCCCCGGCAATGAGCGCCAGCACGGCAAACAGAGAGAGAATCGGACGCCTGCGGGAACAACGAACGATGTGCATATCAGCCTCGTGAAAGCGGGAGAAAGAGACACGGCAACCGGCGACGCCCATGAACGACAGGCGGCACGTGGGCTTCATGTTACGAGATGCCGCGATTGCCCTCCACGCCGCCCGTCGCGAAGCGGGCCGCCCGGCTGTCAGCTGATCTGCAAATCCCAGCCGTCGGGATCGAGCACGTGGTCGCTGTCGTAGTCAGCGCCACCGCCCTGGTCGCGGCGTGGGTTCAGGCCGCGGCGCTCGAGCTCCTCGCGCACCGCATCGGTGTCGAAATTGTCGATTCTCCAGGCGACGTGGTTGATCACGCCGGTCAGCGGCGGGCGACCTTCGCGGGACGGGGCGGCGGGCCCCGGACGGCGATTGTTGCGAATGATGATCGTGCCGACATCGCCGATGCCGAGCGTCGCCTGGCTCTCGCCGTTGTCCGATTGCACTTCCCAGCCCATCAGGTCGGCGTAGAAATCGCGGCTGCGGCCGTAGTCGGCGACGGCGTAGGAGATGTGGTCCAGGCCGGTTGTCTTGAAGGCGGCGGCGCTACTGGCGGGCGCTGCCGCGGCGGCGGCGGGCCAGGCGGGCGCGGCCCCAGCCCCCCCCCGGGCCGGCCCCCCGGCGGCCTCCCC
>CBDUXW010000124.1:0-7915 GCA_965371275.1 uncultured bacterium
CTGGGGCTCGTTTACATCGGCTTGCAGGTTCTCGTAACGCGCCATCACGAAGAGCGCATCGGACAGCCGGTTCAGGTACGGAACGACGTGCTCGCCGACGTCCTCCAGTCGGGACAACGTGATCAGGCGGCGCTCGGCGCGCCGACAAACGGTGCGCGCCACCTGCAGCGCCGCCGCCCCGGGTGAACCGCCCGGCAAAATGAAGTTCTCCAGCGGGCCGACGGCCTCGTTCAACGCGTCGATCAGCGATTCGAGACTGTCGACGTGACGGGCTTCGATCCGCGGTACGTCGAACTCCGGATTCTCGCTCGCCGGCGTGGCGAGGTCACCCCCCAGGTCGAAGAGCTGGTTTTGAATCGCCGCCAGGGCATCTTCCAGGCGCGTGCACAGCCCCACGCTCAGCGCCTGGCCGATGAACGCGTTGAGCTCGTCGACATCGCCGTACGCCTCGACCCGCGGCGAGTCCTTCGCAACCTCGGTGCCGGCACCGAGACGCGTCGTCCCGCCGTCGCCGGTGCGCGTGTACAACTTGGTCAACCTGGCCATGGTCGGTCTCTTCCCCTAGCAGGTCGGGGTGGAAGTGTGACGGGTCTGGCGTCTGCCCGGACACGACAACACAACTCGTTGCTCGAGGTCAACGGCGGGGCAACGTCACCGTGAGGCCGACGTAGCCGCCGACGCCCCCGGTTCCGAACCCGTGAACCTCCTCGTACTCCGTGTCGAAGAGATTGTCGATGCGACCCCGGAGCAGCACGTAGTCGGCAACTCGATAGTCGGCTGCCACGTTGATGATGCCGTACGCATCGAGCACGCGGCGGCCGGTCACGGCGTTGTCGAAGCGTTCGCCTTTGGCGCGCAGCTCACTCCACACTTGCAGCGCCGGCGTCGGAAAGAACGTCGCGCGCACGCCGCCCTGATGCCTGGGTCGACGGATCAACTGGTCATCGGAATCGTCAGGCGTGGCGTCGGTGTAGGTGTAGTTGCCCGATAGCGTAACGACAGCGCTCGGCGACCAATCGCCCCCGACCTCGAGGCCCCGGGTAACGACGTTGCCCAGGTTCTGCGGCAGGAACGTGGCGAAGTCGAACTCGATCAGATCGCTGATGTCGTTGTGGAAAAACGTCACGTCGAGGCGCCCCTGGGAGCGCGGCACGAAGATCTCGGCGCCGACGTCGAAGCCGACGCTCTCCTCGGCTTGCAGATCCGGATTGCCGAAGCCGGGAAAGAACAGATCGTTGAGGGTCGGCGCCTTGAACGCGGAGCCCACCGAGCCGTGAACCCGCAGCATATCGGTGGCGTCTACGGTGCCGGTGGCGCGCCCCGTCCATTTGTTGCCGAAGAGGCTGTGGTCTTCGTACCGGAAGCCACCCGCGAGCGAAGCGCGGTCGCGGATACGGATGCGGTCTTGGACGTAGACGCCGATGAAATTGACGCTCTCATCGAAGCTGTCGGTGCCGAACGACGAGGTGCTCTCGGAAAAAACCTTCTCGACCCGATACTCGACGCCGCCGACGACAGTATGATCGCCCGGCAGCGCTATCTCGTTTTGCCAATCGATCTCGCGGACCGCGGAATCGAGGCCGAAACCGCTGAAGAAATCGTCGGGCGTGAAGCTCTCGAGCTCGGCTTCGGTGGCCGACACTTCGACGGTCGAAGAAAACTCCGCCGTCGAATAGCCGACTGCCACGCCGAGGTACGTTTCGCGTCCCGTTTGCAGGTTCAGCAGGTTGTCGATCGGTCCGGCGACAAAGTCGAAGCCGTCAAAATCGAGGTCGGCGTCGAAACCGCGCACGAAGCCGCGCACCGCGACGCCGCTGTCCGATTCGTAGTCGACGCGGCCATTGTAGGTCAGGTTGCGATACCCGTCGCGTTCGCTGTTCCCGCCGCTCTCGTTCGCCGCTGAAAAACCGCTGCTGTCGAAGTACGACACACCGCCCGTATAGCGGAGGGCGGCAGCCTCTCCATTGACCCAGGTGTGGAAGCGACCGGTGCTGAACGATCCCCCCTCGGCCTCGACGCCCCACGTGCCCGGTCCCGTGCCACGCCGGGTGATTACGTTGATCACACCGCCCACCGCCTGTGAACCGTACAGCGTGCTTTGTGGACCACGGACGATCTCGATACGCTCGATCTGATCGGCGGCGAGCTGAAAGCCGGAAAGGTCGTACGAGCCGGTGGCCGGGGAGTTGAGCCGCACGCCGTCGATCATGAACAGCGTGTGGCTGGTGTTGGTGCCGCGCAGAAGAACCTGCGTGATCGAGCCCGGAGGACCCTGCCGCGTCACCGTGACCCCCGGGGCGAACTGCAGCACGTCGACCAGCCAGCGGGCACCACTGCGGCGGATGTCCTCGGCGGTGATCACCGAGACGCTGCTGCCGACGTTGCGGATGTTCTCGGGTTCACGATCGGCGGTGACGACTACCGATTCTTCGTAGCGAATCGGCGGACGTTGCCCTGATTGTGACGTGCCGGCCTGTTGCGACGCGTCCGTTGTCGTCCCGGAAGCAGTCGCGTCCCGAGCGCCGGAAACAATGACAAAGACGGTGATGGACAACGCTACCAACGTAAAGCGGGGCTTCATGGCATCCTCCTGAGATGCCCGGCTAGAAGCCCCGCGAGAGGGCGCCGAAAAAAACAAAGCCCGAGCCAACTACCGATGGCTCGGGACATTCGCCCGGGTTTCCCCGTCGACGCATGTCCCCTCCCGCGAGGGCCAACCCAGTCGGGTTGGTTTCGGTCTCCTGGCTTACGGATCAACCTACTCGCCGCGCCTTCCCGGTTTCCCAGTGGCTTTACCCGATCCGACCCCGGCACCTTCCGATGCTCGACGCCGTTCAGTGCGGCTTTCGTCCCCGATCACAGTTGCGGGGCAGCGTGGGATTCGCACCCACTTCCCGATGTCTAAGAATCAATGAGCTGTGCAAAGTAATAACACGCCCGCGATACAGTTGCCCTGCCATGAGCCGAAACCGGACACGAAGAGTACGCCTCAGCGCCGTTTTGGCAGCCGCGATCATAGCGAGCTGTTCGCCGCCCGGGAGCGGCGACGATGTCGTCGTGCTCGCCGCGGCCAGTACCATCGACGCCCTGGAGGCAGCCGCGGACGACTTCCGGGAGCGTCGTGGAATCGACGTGGCGCTGAGCTTCGGTGCCACCTCGACCGTTTCCCGCCAGATCGTCTCGGGCGCTCCCGCCACGCTACTGCTTGCCGCCAGCTCCGAATGGGCGGACTACGTGGAGCGCCGCACCGAGGTCGCCGAACGCACCACGCTGGTCGGCAACGAGCTCGTGATCGTGGTGGCGGCCGATGCGCGTATCGCAACAGCCGACGCGGCCGGAATTCTGCTTGATCCCGGCGTCGAGCGTGTCGCCTTGGCCGACCCCGAGTCGGTACCGGCCGGTGTATACGCCCGAGAGGCTCTGCGGAACTTGAACGTTTGGGACCGCCTGCTTTCGCGACTCATACCGACCGTCGACGTGCGCGCGGCGCTGGTGCTGGTCATCAACGGGGAAGTCGATGTCGCGATCGTGTACGCGACCGACGCCGCCAGCACCGACCGCGCCCGAGTTGCCGCCACGCTGGATCCCCGGTTGCACGGCCCGGTCGAATATCCTCTACTGCTGCTTGCCGGCTCCAACGCGGCGAGCCGGCAATTCTTCGACTTTCTGGTTTCCGAGGAGGGGCGGGCCCATTTTCTCTCTCGCGGATTCAGCACAGCCAAGCCGTCGCCCGAGTAACCGATCGGTCGTGAGCCGACATGGTACGGGCGCCGAGGTCCACCGATGGGTTTGAGCCCCACAGAATGGTCGGCCGTCAGCCTCAGCTTGCAGGTGGCGTTGTGGGCGGTCGTCCTCTCGTTGCCGTTCGGCATCCTGGTCGGCTGGGTGTTGGCTCGACGGTCGTTTCGCGGCAAGTGGATCGTCGAGACGCTGGTCAACTTGACGCTGGTCCTGCCGCCCGTGGTCACCGGCTATGTTCTGCTACGGATTCTCGGACGTGAAGGCCTGATCGGCGCCTGGCTGGAGCAGACACTCGGCTTACGAATCGCCTTCACATGGTGGGCCGCGGCGCTGGCAAGCGCGGCGCTGGGCTTCCCGCTCATGGTCCGCGCGATTCGTCTTGCGTTTCAGGGCGTTGATCCGCGACTCGAAGAGGCCGCCCGCTCGCTCGGCGCCCGACCCGTAGACGCCTTCTTGTCGGTCAGCCTGCCGCTGGCGCGGTCCGGCATCATCGCCGGCGCCGTGCTGGCCTTCGCCCGCAGCCTCGGAGAATTCGGCGCCACGATCACCTTCGCGGGGAACATTCCGGGTGCGACCCAGACGCTACCCCTGGCTGTGTTCTCCGAGATGAATCGAGCCGGAGGCAACAGCACGCGACTGGTAATCGTTGCCGTCGTCCTCGCGGCCGGGGCACTGGCAGCAAGCGAGTGGCTCGAACGCCGCGCCCGGACGGGACCATGAGTCGGCTGGAAGTGGCGTGCAAACGGCGCTTCGCGAGCGGCTTTGCTCTCGACGCAGTGTTCACCACCGACCACCGCACGACCGCCCTGTTCGGGCCATCGGGCGCCGGCAAGTCGTCGGTGCTGATGGCCATCGCCGGACTGCTGAGAACAGACGAAGCGCGCGTCGTTTGGAACGATCGCGTGCTCACCGACACCTCGGCGGGCATCGCCTTGGCGCCGGAGAAACGCCGGCTCGGCGTCGTCTTTCAGGACCAACGCCTGTTCCCCCACCTTTCGGTCGATCAAAATCTGCGCTTCGGTGCCCGACGCCGCCACGGAAACGGCGCCCCACCGCCGCTCGACAGGATCGTCGGCGTGCTCGACCTGGGACCGCTTCGCGGCCGCCTGCCGTCGACGTTGTCGGGCGGAGAGCGCCAGCGGGTCGCGCTCGGGCGCGCCCTGATGAGCGCCCCCGAGCTCCTGCTCCTCGACGAGCCTGTCGCCGCCGTCGACGAGCCCCGCCGCAACGCCATTTTGGGTTACGTCGATCGCGTTGCCCACGAATGGGACCTGCCGTTGCTGTACGTGAGCCACCACCGGGCCGAGGTCCAACGCCTTGCCGATTGGGTGGTATCCATCGATGCCGGCCGTGTCGTCGAAACCGGCCCGCCGGACCAGGTGCTCGGCACCGGGGGCGTGCTCGCTGCCGGTGAGGCCGTCAATCTGATGCGACTGGAAAACGTCGCCGCGGACGGCGGCACATGGACAGGCGCGGTGGCGGGAAGCGATGGAGACCTGCGTATGCGGCTGCCGTCGTCGGACGCCACGCCCGGCGATTCGGCGTTCGTTCAGTTCGCCGCTTCCGACGTCATGCTGGCGAGCGGCGAGGTCGGCGCCCTTTCGGCTCGTAACCGCTTGCCGGCAACCGTGGTGGAGCTGGTACCGAGGGCGGGCCGCGTGTTCGTTGCCGTCCAGGTCTTCGAGCAGCGCCTGTGGGCCGAGCTCACGAGCGACGCGGTGGAAGACCTGGGGCTCACGCCCGGCAGTCCGGTAACGTGTTTGATCAAGAGCGCCGCATTGCGGCTGCTCGAGTGAAACGAAACGAATCACAATCTTGCGGCAGGCCGTGGCAGACGGACTGCAGGGGTGGAGCGAACGACATGATGAAACACCTCCCGAGAGCAACAATCGCTATGTTGGTGGCCTCGGCCCTCGCCGGTCCGGTGACAATCGCGAACCCGCTGGCGTTGGAGGCTGCCGCGGCAAGCGCCGCCCCCGCGGCGCAACAAGCAGTGGAGTCCGGGGTGGTCACCGCGACGCGCCGGTACCGCGAGGCCAACGAGCAGCGGATTCTCGATGAGCTGCTCGAATTTTTGAGCATTCCGAACGTCGCTGCCGACCAGGACAACATACGCGCCAACGCCGACTGGTTGCTGGCGGCGATGGCGGAGCGCGGCATCGACGCACGTCTGCTCGAGACCGACGGCTCTCCGTATGTCTTCGGTGAGCTGCGCGTACCCGGGGCTCGTCGTACCTTGTTGTTCTACAGTCATTATGACGGCCAGCCGGCCGACCCGAGCCGGTGGGTGGGGCACGAGCCCTGGGATCCGGTGTTCCGCGCCGGCCGCCTCGAAGACGGAGCCGAGATCGTGGCGCGCCCGAGCGCAGCGGTCGATCCCGAGTGGCGCGTGTACGCGCGCTCGGCCTCCGACGATCGTTCGCCCATCGTGATGATGTTCACCGCGCTCGATGCGCTGCGCGACGCGGGCATCGCGTTGAACTCGAACATCAAGTTCATATTCGAAGGCGACGAAGAGGCAGGATCGCCGAACATGGCGATAATCGCCGAACGAAACGCTGCCGATCTGGCGGCCGACGTGGTGTTTTTCGCCGACGGGCCCAAGCATCCCTCGAATCGACCCACACTGACGTTCGGCGCGCGCGGCATCACGAGTGTGCAGATCGTGGTGTACGGCCCGTCGCAGCCGTTGCACAGCGGTCACTACGGCAACTGGGCACCTAATCCAGCAATGCGCCTGGCTCAGCTTCTGGCCACCATGAAAGACGCCGACAGCGGCCGCGTGCTGGTCGAGGGTTGGTACGACGACCGCGTGCCGCTGAGCGAGACGGAGCTGGCCGCGATCGCCGCCGTCCCCGATGATCCGGCCCAATCCCCGGCGGCGCTCGGCTTTGCTCGTCCCGAGGGCGAGTGGGAGCGACGCGTCGAGGCGATCACCTATCCGTCGCTGAACGTCCGCGGCTTGCGCAGTGCCTGGGTCGAGGGTGAAACGCGGACGATCGTGCCCGACATCGCCATCGCCGAGCTCGACCTCCGCCTGGTGCACGACGTGCGACCGGCGCGCCAGGTCGAGCGTCTCGTTGCGCACATCCGTGCCCAGGGATTCCACGTCGTCGACGAGGACCCGGATGCCGAACTTCGGGCCACCTACCCGATGCTGGCGAAGGTGACGCGCGGCGAGTTCGGCTACCCGTCGGCGCGGACGTCGATGGACCTGCCGATAAGCCGGGCGGTGCTCGAACGCCTGCGCGAGGCCTTCGGGGTCGCGCCGGTGGCGCTACCGACAACCGGCGGCAGCGTGCCGATTTACGCCTTCACCGACATGCTGGAGCTGCCGGTCATCCTGGTACCGACGGTGAACCACGACAACAACCAGCACTCGCCGAACGAGAACCTGCGCATCCGCAACCTCTGGGAAGGCATCGAGATTCTGGCGGTGTTGCTGACGCTGTAAACGGCTGCGTACCGTGATCAGGCTCGCCTGACGCCGAGCCGCGCCACGAAGTAGAACGCCGCCCCCGCTACCAGCGCAAACCCTCCGCCTTGCAGGTCCGCATAGCTGGCGTTCGCCAGGATCACCGCGCTGACCAGCAGCGCGAGCCCCGGGACCAGGGCGCCGCCGGGCAGCTCGAACGAACCGCTGGGCGCCGCAACGCGCCGCCGCAATACCGGCACGGCGGCGCACGTGGTCATGTAGAAGACGATCCGCGCCACCGCGCTGAGGGTGGCGAGCTGGGCGAACGTACCCGAGTAGGCGAGCACCAACGCCACGCTCGCGTACACCAAGATTGACGCGTCCGGGGTGCGGAAGCGCCCGTGCACATGGGCAAAAAACGCCGGCAACTGACCCTTGTCCCCGAGCGCGAAGGTCACCCGCGGCCCCGCCAGCATGGAACCGGCGTTGCTTCCGGCAATCGAGAGGAGCCCGCCGATCGCAATCAGAGTTCCGAACAGCGGCCCGGCAAACGCCTCGCCGGCATCGGCGAGCGGCGTGTTGGAGGCGTCCAGCCCGGGCAGTGTGCCGACGGCCACTAGCTGTACGAGAAAGTACACGGCGAACACGATGCCGATGGTCAGTAGCAGCGCGCGCGGCGCGTCGCGCCGCGGCGAGCGCGCCTCACCGGCCGGAATGGTGATCAGCTCGTAGCCACCGAAGGTGAACATGAGCATCAGC
>CBDUXW010000125.1:0-7906 GCA_965371275.1 uncultured bacterium
CGCAGATCCTCCGGTGCGGCCGCCAGAATCGACTTCGGATTCGGCTGGCGACGACCCAGCACCAGGAGCACCCGCTTGTAGATGGTCGACGCCGCCTTGCCGGAAAGCTGCTGAAAGACGATGGCGCGCGCCAGCGCCGCGAACGACGCGTTGCGTTGCGCTTCGATCAAGCCGCAGCGGCCGATGCGGGTGACGACCGGGCCCATCGACTGATCGGCGCGTTTCAGATGACGCTCTGCCTTGCGCAGCTCCGCTGATTCGATCATGGCGATGGGGGCGACTCGTAACGGCGACTGATGTCCGCAATGCTAGCAGGCTGTGGTGAAGTGGCGGTTCCCGACCGAGCGCACTTCGACCACAGCCTGCTAGTGTTCCACGCTATGAACTGGCTCGATATGCAGATCACGCGCGACGACATCGTCCTGTGGCTGGCCGCCGCTCAGAGCTACGCCATGCCGCGGTTACTGCAGACGCTCGGACAGGTCGCCCTCGGGCTCGTCGTGTTCGTCGTCACCCGCGCCATTATCAAGCGCGTGCTCGGCCACTTCGCGTCCCGGACCGCGTCGAAGCTCGACGACCATATCGTCGAGGTCCTGCAGCGCTGCGTGTCGATCTCCATATGGGGATGGATCGCCTGGCGAGTGGGCTTCATCTGGGATCTTCCCAACCTGGCAAATTTCGTCGTCGCCGTGTGGATCGTCTCCCTGTCTTTCCCGCTCTCCGACTTCATCGCCAAGATCCTGCGGGCGGTGGAAGAAGAAATCGTGCCCAAAACGGAGACGACGCTCGACGACACCGCCTTGCCGCTGCTCAACAAGGTCATCCGTTTCGTCGTGATCGCCGGCGGCGTGGTCATGGCGCTGAGCCGCTTGGGCGTCGAGATCATGCCGTTCGTCGCCGGTGCCAGCGTGTTGGGTGTAGCCATCGGCTTCGCTGCCAAAGACACGCTCTCCAACTTGATCGCCGGCGTTCTGTTGATCATGGACCGGCCATTTCACATCGGCGATCGCATCGAGTTGTGGACAGCACCACAAGGCACGGCTACCTGGGGCGACGTTATCGAGATCGGACTGCGCGCCACCAAGATCCGCAACTCCGACAATCTGATTTTCGTCATTCCGAACAACGAGATCATGCGTCGCGACATCGTCAACTACACGGCGTCAGGCGACAACATCCGGTTGCGGATCCCCATCGGCATCGCCTACGACGCCGACTCCGATCTCGCGAAGCAGATCATCCGCGACGTGGCTCTCGGTGTCGAAGGCGTGCAGGCGTCACCCGAGCCACAGGTCATCATCCGCAACTTCGGCGAGTCGTCCATCGACATGCAGCTGCGCGTCTGGATTGACGATGCCCGCCGGCGGCGCACCATTGGCGACGAGATCACGGATAAGGTGAAGGTGGAATTCGACCGCCAAGGAGTCGAGATTCCCTACGCCAAGCGCGACCTGTATATCCGCATGATGCCGGACAAGGCCGACAAGCTACGCGGTGATGATTCGAGTCCGCCGCCGGAAAACGAACAATCGGAGACGTAGTCAAAAAGGAAAGACCGACATGCGTGAAGGAACCGTCAGGCCGTCCGCCCAGGTAGACGCCGAAACCCTCAACGGCGCCCGCGAAACACGAATGCAGGTGCTTCTCGGGCCCGACGAAGGGGCCCCGAACTTCGTCATGCGCAAGATCATCATGGCCGAAGAGGGCGGAATGCCGGCCCACACCAACGCAGTGGAACACGAGCAATACGTGCTGCGCGGCCGCGCCCGCATCGGTATCGCCGGCGAGGAGTACGAAGTGAGTGCCGACGACACGGTATTCATCCCCGCCGGCGCTCCGCACTGGTACGAGGTGCTAGAGGCACCGTTCGAGTTTCTGTGCGTCGTCCCGAATGCGCCCGACAAAGTCGAACTGGTACAGGACTGACGGGAACGCCGACCACAGCCGGTGGTGCCCCAGCAGGGCGCGGAAAACGCTACTAGTCGACCCTGCTGATGCGCACGATGGTGATCGGCGGCTGCAGGCGCTCACGTGCATCCGCCGGCGCTTGATGAATACGACGCACCACGTCCATTCCTGCGACTACCTGCCCGAAGGCCGCGAACCCCTGTCCGTCAGCGTTGCGGGCACCGCCGAAGTCGAGCGACGGTTGCGCGCCGATGCAAATGAAGAAGTCGCCGGTGGCGGTGTCGGGACCGCCGCGTGCCATGGAGATGGTTCCGTCGACGTGCCGGAGATCGGTGTCGCGTGTGCGCTCGAGCCCAATGGGGTCGAATCCATCGTCGTCATCCGGATTCGGCCCCGCCTGGATCACCTCGATCAAGACGTCATCGCGGACCTGATTGTCCAGCGTTACGGTGCGGTGAAAGCGCCCGCCGTCGTAGAGGCCCGCGTCGACGTAACGTAAGAGATTGGCGACGGTTTCCGGCGCACGGCCCACCTCGAGCTCCACCTCGAAGGCGCCCAGCCCGGTTTCGACACGTACTCGAATTTGCTCGACCTGTGGCAGCGAGCGCGACGATGCGCCCGGCAGTGACAGCGCCAGCAAGGCGCCCAGCGTGACGACAATAGAAAAGTTCATTGTTTTAGCTCCAACTCCGCGATGATGACGTAGGCCGGCAGGTCACCGTAGAGCACGGCAAGTTGGCGCACAACTACGTAGCCGGCGCCCGATAGCGCGCCGCTCAGCAGCTCGGCCCGCTCGGCGAGCGCCACGATACGCGCGACGCCCGCCCGCGCCGCAGCAGCGGCGAACCTCCGGTATAGCTTCGCGACCTGTGCCGTCGACCCGACCCGCCGGCCGAACGGCGGATTGACGACCACGATCGGGTAGCGACCGACGGGCACGAGATCGTCCACGTGCTCGGCGTTCCCCGGCTCGATTCGTACCCCTGGAGGGCCGCCGGCGGCAGCCAGGTTCAGCCGCGCTCCCTCGACGTGACGTGCGTACAGCTCGAAACCCAAGATGTCGACCGCCGCCGCGTCGGGAATCAACGGAGCACGATACGCACACCCCGCCCCGCCGATCGACACGTCCGCATGGGCGGCGCGTTTCTTGTCCGAAGCATCGGCCCATGTAAAGTGCTCGAAGGCAAAACCATCGCTTCGCAGATGGGCGGTGGACAGACCGGCAGCGTACAGTGCAGCCTCGATGGGGATGGTTCCGATGCCCGCCATCGGGTCGAGCAACGGCTCACCGCGCCAGCCGGACAGGCGCAGCATCGAGTGCGCCAGGCTTGCCCGCAACGACGCCGGATGCAACTGCCGGCGGTAGCCCCGCCGGTACAGCGGCAGATCCCCGGTGGTGTCGATCCACACCCGGAATGAATCGTCGATGAGCTCGGCGCGAACGATGATTTGCGGCGCCCGCAGCGACACCGTGAGCCGAACACCGGAGTCGCGACGGTAAGCGTCGATTACCGACTGCCCGACGATGCGACCGATGTCGGGCGATTGGAAGTCGTGGGCACCGCGACGTGCGGGGCGCACCGCGAAGCTCTGCTCGGCGCTGATCAACGGCGTGTAGTCGACGCAGGAGGCCAGCTCGTAGCACTCGTCGAGGCTCGTCGCGGCCCCCGCTGCCACCAGCAACCCGACACGGTCGAGGCCACGCGACCAGCGGTTGAGCGTGCCGATCAGCTCGAGCGCCGCCGCGGAGGGAAGCTCCGGACCCTCGAAGAGCACGGCCCCGGTGAGCACGGTCGGTGCGTCGACTCCGAACGACGCTTCGAGCTCCTCGGCACCGACTGCCTCGAGCCCCGTCGTCACAGTGGCGATGTATTGCGCCATGGTGCAACCTCGTTGCCATCCACAACTTGACGCCGCCCGGCCGGGAGACCCCTCATGCATGACCTGCCAATTCGTGTCACGCCCTCACGGGCGACGCCCACCACCTTACTTGCTTTGTTGTTCGCGGCAGTCTCCACGCTCGCCTGCGGCGCCCAACCCCCGGCCGGTGGTCCGGATGCCGACGCCACGCCGAGCGCCCCCGACACGGCCGCGGCCGCCGCCGAACTGCTCGTATCGGGGGCTGTGCAGCTTGTCGATCTGACGCATTCGCTGAGCCCCGACAGTATCTATTGGCCCACCGGCTCGCCCTTCACTCATGAGCGGCTCGAATGGGGAGTCAATGAGCAGGGGCTCTGGTATGCGGCGGCGGCCTTCAGCTCGCCGGAGCACCTCGGCACTCACCTCGACGCACCGATTCACTTCGGCGAGAGCGGCTGGACCAATGCAGAGATTCCGGTGGAGCGCTTCTTCGCCGTCGGCATCGTCATCGACATGAGTGACAAGGCGGCCGCCGACCCTGACGCGACGCTCGATGTCGAAGACATCTCGGCATGGGAGGAGCGTAACGGCGCCATTCCTTCGGCAACGATCGTGATCGTCCGCACCGGCTGGGCGAACCGCTGGCCCGACTGGAACACGTACTACGGTACGGAGACACCCGAAGACGTGGCCACGCTACATTTCCCCGGCATCTCCGAGGCGGCGGCGCTGGTGCTGGCGCAGCGTCAGATCGCCGGCGTCGGCATCGACACGGCGAGCATCGACCCCGGCACGAGCACGATCTTCGAGGCGCATCGGGCGCTCGCCCCGAACAACATTTTCAACCTGGAGAACCTGACGAACGTCGACGGGCTCCCCGAATCCGGGTTCGGTGTGATCGCGCTGCCGATGAAAATCGCCGGCGGCACCGGCGGTCCGACGCGGGTCGTCGCGGTGCTGAGCCGTTGAGCCCGTGAATTGCCGACGTCAGGACACTAGTAGACGTTGAACATCCGCTGAATCTCGCCGCTGTCGTCGGTAACCGTCAGCGCCAGCATCAGCAGAATGCGGGCCTTCTGCGCGATCAGATCGTCGGCGCCGACACTGTTGCCGCGGCCGCCGTTGCCGGCGCTCCCCGAGCCTGTGCGGCTCGATCGCGTAACGATTACACCGGCTTCCTGCGCACGACGCAGGGCGGCGCTCTGTCCACGGGTCGTCCCGCCGGCGCCGGCACCCGCGGTCACGATGCCGCGCGCCCCTGCTAGCACGAACGCGTCGACGGCGGCGCCGTCGGCGCCGTTGTATGTGTAGAGGATATCGACGCGGGGCAGGTCATCGGGCGCCAAGCCCATCACGTCAAACTCCGATTCGTACGTATGCAACCGTTCCGTGCGCCGATAGTACTGAACCGTCGTGTTGTTGATGACACCGAGGAGCCCGTAGCTACGGGAAACGAACGTCTGCACCATTCTTGTGTTGGTCTTGGTAACATCGCGCGCCGCGTTGATCTCCTGGTTGAGCACGACGAGCGTTCCCCGACCACGAGACGCGGGCGACGCGGCGACGCGGACGGCGCTCAGCAAGTTCAGTGGACCGTCGGCCGAAATCGCCGACGCCGGACGCATCGCGCCGACCATGATCACCGGCTTCTCCGAGCGCACCGTCAGATTGAGAAAATAGGCCGTTTCTTCGAGGGCGTCGGTGCCGTGCGTCACGACGACGCCATCGACCTCGCCGCGCTCGCCGTAGCCGGCGGGACCGAGAGCCTCGTTGATGAACTGTGAAATTCTCAGCCAATCCTCAGGGCCGACGCTGATCGACGGCTTGTTGCTGTACTGGTACAAGCTGACCTGGGCGACGTCGGATATCGCCGGCACGGCAGCCACCAGATCCGCGCCGGTGTCGGCGATCCCGTAGCCGGACAGTTGCTCCGGCGAGCCCGCGCGACTGGCGATGGTGCCACCGGGGGCGACGATCAGGACGTGGGGCAGCTCGCCGGCTGGCGCGGCAGCCGGACTATCGGACCCGGCGCGCTGTTGCCCCGAAATGGCCGCCCGCGACGTGTCGACGGCGACAACGACGGCCAACCCCAGTACACATAGAAAAAGGCCGGCGCTCGACCACGCCGGCGCTTTGCATCTCATGACTGTGCTTCTCAATCCTGGGGAACGTCCAGCTCTTTGAACGGCTCTGTGAACTCGATGGCCAGCACACTACCGGCGCCGATCATGTTGTCCTCGGCCGGATCTTCTCCCGGTTCCAGGCGCACGATCGTGCCGGAAATCATCAGCGGCCACAGTTTGACGCCCGGCGGCAGGTCCCAAAATCGTAGGCGCACCTGGACACCCTCGGGGACTTCCTTGTCGAGCACCATCAGAACGCCGCCGCGGCCGATGTCGACAGTGCGCCCCTGGGCCTCGTAGCCCGCGTTTTGCGGCGTCGCCGGCAGCACAAAGACATGCACGTCCACCGATAGCTTCTTGGGATATCGCGCGTGCTCGCGCTGGTCGCTGGAGCCCATCTTGTTTCCTTATCGAACGAAAATCGTGTCGTCGGCGGCGCCACCCGTCCCGGCGGCGCCGAATGATCGTCAGACGGCGCATAATCTAACCTCTGCGGTAGTCGGACGAAACCCTGTTACGTTTGCGGAGAGTCCTGATCCATGTCCAACAAGAAAAAAGACCAACTCGGCGGTGGCGAACCGGCATCTGATGGACCGGTGGCGCACACCAAACATACCGATCTGACGCTCGACCAGATCGGCGCTCTGATGCCGGGCCTCGGCAGCCTCATGCCGATCATCTCGGATCGTTTCGGGTGGTCGTATCACGCCGCCAAGGGCGGCAACTGGGATCTGGCACGCTATCAGCTACGCAAGGTATGCAAGCTGTTCGGCGTCGGCAAGACGACCCGGCCCAAGTGGATCGAAACCATCGACGCCTACGATGCGGCCTTTCTGCAGCCCATGATGCGCGCCATCGAAGCCAAGTCCTGGGACGATTTCGACGCCGCGACCCAGGCAGCAGTCGATGAGGCCAATCGCATCCACGTCGAAATCGGCTACGGCTACATCGTGTACGAGATCCCGAAGAACGGTCCGCCTCACATGTCGGTGGATGCCCCCGACTGACCTGTCGGCGGACGCGGCTCGACGCCTCGCCCTGGCGGCGCAGGGCTTCGCGCGGCCGCGACCGAAACGTGTCGACGTACGGCAGCTGCGTCGCTTGATTCGCCGCCTGGGCCTGCTGCAGCTCGACTACGTCAATGCCGTGTTGCCCGCCCACTACCAGGTGCCGTTCTCACGGCTCGGTGCCTACGACCGGGCGCGACTCGACGATCTCTTCTACCGCAGCGGCGAGTTTACCGAGCACTGGGCTCACGAAGCATCGATCGTTCCCATGGAGAGTTGGCCGTTGCTCCGTTACCGGCGCCAGTCGTATCGCGTCCGACCCTGGGGCTTTGACAAGTTCATCGACGCCTACCCGGACTACGTCGACCGGGTATTGACGGAGATTCGCCGGCGCGGGCCGCTGGCCGGCGACGAGCTGCCGGACCCCGACCCCGAATCGTTGCATATGCACGACGACTGGGGCTGGGGAATGGGCGTCAAGAAAGCGATACTGGAAGCGCACTTCGGTCACGGGCGCCTCGCCGCCGCGGACCGAAAGCGCAACTTCCAACGGCGCTACGACGTGGTCGAACGGGTCATCCCTGCCCCGCATCGCCGGCGCCGCATCAATCCGAACGAGGCCCGGCGCCGGCTGCTGCTGCAAGCCGCCCGAGCACACGGAGTAGCGACTGCTTCGGACCTCGCCGACTACTGGCGCATGTCGGCCCGGGAGGCCGGTCCCCGCCTCAAAGAGCTGGTGGAATCCGGGCGCCTGTTGGCGGCCCGGGTCGAGGGCTGGAAGCAATCCGCTCTTGTCCATCCCGAAGCCAAGCTACCGCGCCGCGTCGACGCCGCGGCGCTGCTGTCGCCCTTCGATCCGGTGGTCTGGACCCGATCTCGGGCCAAGCGGCTGTTCGACTTCGAGTACGTCGTGGAGTTGTTCGTCCCGGCCGCCAAACGCCGCTGGGGCTACTACGTGATGCCCTTTCTCCTGGGCGACAGGTTAGCGGCGCGCGTCGACCTGAAGGC
>CBDUXW010000126.1:0-7887 GCA_965371275.1 uncultured bacterium
AGCCGGTTCAGGGCTGCTATGTGAGCTGCTGCCAGGTCGGTTACGTGAATGTAGTCGCGCACGCCGGTCCCGTCGGGGGTGTCGTAGTCGTCGCCGAAGACGTCGATGGCATCTCGCTTGCCCAGGGCGACGTCGAAAACGCAGGGGATCAAGTTGCTCGCCGGCGTCTTGTCTTCGCCCAGTATGCCCTCCGGGTGGGCGCCGGCGGCGTTGAAGTAGCGTAGCGCCACGGCGCCGATGTCATAGGCACCCTCGTAGGCCGCCAGTGCCGTATCCACCGCCAGCTTGCTGGCCCCGTAAGGATTCACCGGGCGCGGGCACACGGTTTCATCGATGGGTTGCTCGTCGGGACAGCCGTATACCGCGCAGGTCGAAGAATGCACGATGTGCCGGACCCCGTTGGTGACCATCCAGTCGAGCAAGGCGAGACTGTCCTGCAGGTTGTACTGGTAGTACACGCCGGGATCCGCAACCGATTCCTCCACCGAGCACTTGGCGGCCACGTGCATGACGGCATCGGGCACTTGCCGGCTGCCGATGCGGTCGAGCGCCACGGCGTCGCCGCAGCGGCCGACCTCGAGCGCCACGCCCTCGGGCAGCGTCTGCCGGTGTCCCGACGACAGGTCATCGATGATGGCGACGCTGTGGCCGTCGTCGAGAAGCGCACGGACGAGGTGGCTGCCGACGTAGCCCACGCCGCCGGTGACGAGGATATGCATGTTGGAAAGGAACCTCGGGCCGGTGCATCAAGAGGGCGTATTCTAGCAGGCCTAGAGCGGCATGGCCGGACCGTCCACCCTTTCAGCAGGGTGGGCGACCCCGCACTCAGTACAACACCTGCAGCAGGCAGAGCCCGTGTGCCGGTGCCTTTACCATCGGCAAGTGACCCTCTTCGGCGGCTGCCATCGCGGCCAGATCGGCGACCGAGCGGCGTCCGTAGCCGACTTCCAGCAGGCTGCCCACCATGCCGCGAACGGCATGGCGCAGGAAGCTGCGACCGCGCACGGTCAAGGTCACCAGACGGTCGCGCGCGACATCGAACGAGTCCACCGTGTGCAGCTCGCGATCGGTCTCCGGGCGCGAGGCGAAAACGCGCTGGTGCATGGGGCCGACGAGCGCCGTTGCGGCGTGCACCATGTCGTCGTGCGCCGTGATGCCGGGCCGGTGCCAGGCGAACGGCGCGGCGAACGGCGACGCCACGGGCCGGGGGTCGACGTAGTAGCGGTAGATCTTCCCGGTGGCGCTGAAGCGGGCGTGGAAATCGTCATCGACGGTAGCGGCCTGCAGCACGCGGATGTCGTCGGGCAGCATGCGGTTGAGGGCGCGCTGCCACTTGGCGGGCTCGATCGCCTTGGGGCTGTCGAAATGGCACACCTGGCCGGCGGCGTGCACACCGGTGTCGGTGCGGCTCGCACCGGTCACTTTGACCTCGTCCTCGACGAGCTCGGCGACGATGCGTCGCAGGGCGCCCTGAATGGTCGGCTGATTGGGCTGGACCTGCCAGCCGGCGTAGTTCGTGCCGCGGTAAGCGACGGTGAGGCGAATGCGCATGCGGCCGCATGCTACCCCGCTGGGATGCGACCATGTTGCAGGTTCGCTATCCTTCGCTCATGCCGCTTCGTTCCATCGTCAAGTACCCGGACCCCGGGTTGCAGGAGCAGTGCGATCGCGTCGAGGAGTTCGACGATGATCTGCGTGAGCTCGCCGCAGACATGGTCGCCACGATGCGGGCCGAGGCGGGGATCGGCCTGGCGGCGCCGCAAGTTGCCGAGGGTGTGCAGCTAACCGTCGTCGACATCTCGGGCGGCACCGATTCGGAGCAGCTCTTGTATCTCGTCAACCCCACAGTGGAGCTGGAAGAGGGCGAAATCCGCGACGAAGAGGGCTGCCTGTCGTTTCCGGAGCTCATCCTGGTGGTGCCGCGTCCGGCCCGGGTTGTCGTCGCGGCCCAGGATCTCGACGGCAACCCGATACAGATCGAGGGCGAAGGACTGCTCGCCCGCTGCCTGCACCACGAGATCGATCACCTCAACGGTGTCCTGTTCATCGATCGAGTGAGCCCGCTGAAGCAGGACATCGCCCGCCGCAAGATCGCCAAGCGCATCCGCGCCGGGGACTGGTAGCCGTTGCGCGCCGTCTTCATGGGGACGCCTGCCTTCGCGGTGCCCACTCTCGAGGCGCTGGCCGCCTCTCATGAAGTAGCGGCGGTTGTCACCCGTCCGGATCGCGGCAAGGGAAGAGGCCGCAAAACCGCGTACTCGGCGGTCAAGGAGTGGGCGCTGGATGCCGGGGTGCCCGTGCAACAGCCGGCGACGCTGCGCACGGCGGCGGCCCAGCAGAGCCTGGCCGCCTATCTGCCCGAGGTGATCGTCGTGGTCGCGTACGGTTTGATTCTGCCTCCCGAAGTGCTGGAGTTGCCGCCGCGCGGCTGCATCAATGTGCATGCTTCGCTGCTGCCATGCCACCGCGGCGCGGCGCCGATGGCGTGGTCGATCCTCGCCGGCGACAGCGAGACCGGTGTTACCACCATGCTCATGGACCAGGGCCTCGATACCGGCCCGATTCTGCTGCAGGGCCGGTTGCCGATTGCGCCGGAGGATACGGGAGAAACACTGGCGCCGCGCGTCGCGGCGGCCGGCGCCGAGCTGTTACTGGAAACACTGGAGGGCTTGGAAAGCGGAATCGTCACCCCCCGGCCGCAAGACGACGCTCTGGCGACGTCGGCGCCGAGCTTCACCAAACAAGACGGTGAGCTCGACTGGAGCCGGCCTGCCGACGAGCTCGACCGCCGGGTGCGGGCGTTGCAGCCGTGGCCGGGCACGTTCACGTTCCTGGAAGACGAACGTATCAGCGTGTGGCGGGTGCGGGCTCACGCGGGGGCGGCGACGGGCGCCGTGCCGGGGCTCGTGGAGCGAGTCACCGACGAGGCTCTCTGGGTTGCCTGCGGCGACGGAGATCTGCTCGAGATTGTCGAACTGCAACGCGCCGGCGGCCGCCGCCAGCCGACCGCCGAGTTCTTGCGCGGTCGCCGTGTCGGCGAGGGATCCCGGTTTGCCGCCCGCGGCGGGTCTGCTCCGGCCGACGCGTGAAGCCTGCCGACGCACGCCACACCGCCCTCGACGTCCTCGTACGGGTCGAACAGGGCGCCGCCAGCGACCGGGCGTTGGACCGGGCCTTGCAGCAGCGCCGGCTCGAGCGCCGCGATCGTGCCCTGGCCACGGAGCTGGTCTACGGGGTGCTGCGGCGCCGCGCCACGCTGGACGCGACCATCGCGCGACACAGCCGGCGGCCCCTCGAGAAACTGGATTTCGCGGTGCTCGCCGGGCTCCGCCTCGGGGTCTACCAGGTCTTGTTCCTCGATCGTGTCCCGGCTCACGCTGCCGTCGACAGCGCCGTTGAAGCGGTCAAGGCACGCACCCCGAAGGCCGGGGGTTTCGTCAACGGCATCTTGCGCGCCTTTCTTCGCGAACGCAGCGCCCAGGGCTCGGTCGAGAGGCTCGACGAGAGGGATTGGGCCGCTCGCCTCGACGTCCCGCAGTGGTGGGCCGAGCGCTGGCTCGATCGTTACGGCGAGGCGCCGTCGGAAGATTGGTTCGCTGCCGCTTTGCGCCCGTTGCCGCTCGTCCTGCGCCGCCACCCACGCGTCGTGGACAAGGATCAGCTCGTCCGGGAGCTTGCCGCCGAGGGTGTCGAGGTGGAAGAGAGCGGCCACGCGCCCGGCTCCCTGGTGGTTACCGCCGGCAATCCGGTGGGCTCCGACCTGCTTGCCGCGGGGTCGTTCAGCCTGCGCTCCGACGCCTCGCAACTCGTCGCCTCGCTGCTGCCGGCGGACACAAGCGGCCGGGTGCTGGACGCCTGCGCCGGCAGGGGAGGCAAGTCGATCCAGGTCGCCGAGGATACGGCAGCCGACATGGTCGTCGCGCACGACCTGTCGGTCTGGCGACTCGCCGCTTGCCGCGCGGCGGCGCGCCGCGCCGGAACTCCGGAGGTGCGCGTCGTAGCCGGCGACCTGTTGCAGCCGGGAACGTTTCGCACCACGTTCTCGACGATCCTCGTCGACGCGCCGTGCAGCGGCCTGGGCACGGTTCGTCGCCGGCCGGAGCTCAAGTGGCGCAATGACCCGCAGCGCTTGGAGCGGCTCGCCGAGCTGCAACGCCAGTTACTCACGAATGCCGCCGCATTGCTTGCCGACGACGGGTTGCTGCTCTACGTCACATGTTCGACCGAGCCCGAGGAGAACGAGCGTGTCGTGGAGGCCGTTGTCGAGGCGACGCCGGATCTGGTCGGCGAAGCTGTCGACGACCACGCAGCGGGCGCGTTCGTCGCCGCGGACGGCTACTTTCGCACGTACCCGGAGTATCCGGAGCTCGACGGGTTTTTCGCGGCGGTAATTCGGCGGCGCACAAGCTGATCGACCAGCCACCTCTTTTTTGCGTCTCATGCTATAAATGAACCTGCCCACGTCACCGCTGCCGACCTTCGCATGCCTGGCTTCCTTTCGACGTCATTCTCGCTGCTGAAGAGCGTCTGTGCGCTCGCTTTCCTGGGCGTGTTGTTCGTAATCAGCGGATACGTGGCCGTCATGTGGTCGCTGAGCACCGAAGAGTTCAAGATGCCTGGTGTCGTCGGGATGCCGCTCGCCGCGGCGCAGGACATCCTGATGGCCAACGGGCTGCTGGTGGAGGTCGACGAGGGACAGTTGACCGACGACGTCGTTCCCGAAGGGCACGTGCTGCGCCAGAACCCGCTCGCCGGTACGGCGATCAAGCGGCAGCGCGGCATTCGCCTGACCTTGTCGTCGGGTCTGCCGAAGCGTCTGTTGCCCATGGTCGTCGGCGACGCGCTGCCGCGCGCCACGATCGCCCTGGAGCAGCAGGACGTGGGCGTCGAGTACGTGTCCCGTGTGTATTCCACGGAGTTTGCCAAGGACCTGGTGATTGCCCAGCAACCCAACAATACGGAGCTTCCCGAGGGCGTCGTGGTGCCGGCGCGCCTCCTCGTGTCGCTGGGGCCGCCGCCGAAAAAGTACGTCATGCCGGACCTCGTGTATCGGAGCGTCGGAGACGTCAGGGAGTATCTGGAGGCGATGGGCTTTCGCATTCAAGAGCGACCTCCCGGGCGGCTCGATGCCGGACAGCCCCTGGGCACCATATTGCGGCAAAACCCGCCACAGGGCTTCGCCGTGCAGGAAGGTGATCTCATCCAGCTCGTGGTGAACAGCCGATGAGCGAGCCGCGCCTGGCGCCGTCGTTGCTGGCGGCTGATTTCGCCGATCTCGGCGGCGCTGTACGGCAACTAGAGGATGTCGTCGACATCTTCCACATCGACGTGATGGACGGCCATTTCGTTCCTAATATCTCCATGGGAACCGCGGTCGTGAAGTCGCTGCGCCCGGTTACCGATGCCACGCTCGACGTGCACTTGATGGTGTCTGAGCCCGCCCAGTGGGTCGGCCCGTATCGCGACGCGGGTGCCGATTGGATCAGCATTCACCACGAAGCCACCGTCCACCTGGAGCGCACGCTGCGCCTGATACGCGACAGCGGGGCGCGCGCCGGGCTGGCCATCAATCCGGGGACGATGCCGGACGGGCTGCGGTACGTGCTCGCCGACGGCGACTTCATCGTCGTCATGTCGGTGAACCCGGGTTTCGGCGGCCAGCAGTTTCTCGGCTCGAGCGTCGGCAAGCTGGCGGCGCTGCGGGGGCGCCTCGACGCCGATGGCCTCGCGGGTGTCGAGTTGGAAATCGACGGTGGCGTCGATGCCGGAAACGCCGCCGCCTGTGCGGGGGCGGGCGCCGACATACTGGTGGCCGGCTCTTCGGTGTATCGGGCCGACGATCCCGTGCGGGCGGCGAACGAGATTATCGAGAAAGCGCGCGCCGGCCGATCATGAAGTCACTCGTAACCGGGGCCGCCGGCTTCATCGGCTCGCACCTGTCAGAGCTGCTTATCGAAACGGGCGACGAAGTTGTCGGGGTCGATTGTTTTCTCGACAACTACGGACGGGCGCGCAAGGAGTCGCAGCTGGAAGGTCTGCGCGCGCAGCCGGCCTTCGCGTTCATCGAGTCGACGATCGTCGACCTCGATTTCGACGCGGTGCTCGATGGCGTCGACCGGGTTTTCCATCTGGCGGCGTTGCCCGGCGTGCGGCCGTCCTGGGGCGCAGCGTTCGGTGATTATCTGGAGCACAACGTGTTGTCGACGCAGGCGCTTCTCGAAGCCTGCAAGGATCGCCCTCTGAGCCGGTTCGTTTATGCCTCGTCGTCGTCGGTATACGGCGACACGGATGTGTTGCCGATGGCCGAGACCGGGGCGACGCTGCCGTACTCGCCGTACGGTGTGACCAAGTTGGCCGGCGAGCATATGGCGCGGTTGTACCATCGAAACTTCGGCGTGCCGACCGTGAGCGTACGCTTCTTCACCGTCTACGGGCCGCGCCAGCGCCCCGACATGGCGATGCAGCGATTCTTGACCGCAGCCCGCGACGGCACGCCGATTCGTGTTTTCGGCGACGGTGAGCAAAGCCGCGACTTCACCTTCGTGGCCGATACCGTCGAGGCCACCCGTCGGGCCGCCGAGACGGGCGAACCCGGCGCCGTATACAATGTTGGAGGCGGTAGTCGCGTCACGCTGAACGAGGTAATCGCGACGATCGAGGCGGTTTCGGGGCGCACTCTGGAGATTCAGCGCGAAGCCGGCAAACCTGGAGATGTGCGGTTCACCGAGGCCGATTGCCAACGTGCCCGAGCCGCGCTCGACTTTGTCCCCCACATATCCCTGCACGACGGTTTGGCGCGCCACTGGCTGTGGCTCAACGAAACGCCGTCCGAATCCTGAACATGAGCAAAGCACTCGTCATCTCCACCAACCGTCGTCTGATCTGCCTGCTCGCCGGTGTTGTCGCGCTCACCGGTTGTAGCGGTCAGGCACCGCTGTTGACCGCCGATCCGACCGGCACCGTGTTGTTCGAGCAGGGGCAAGACGCTCTCGTGGAGGGTGAATGGCGCGATGCGGTGAGTGCCTTCGACACGCTGTTGAAGAACTACCCGTCGAGCCCGTACCTGGCGGAGGCGAGGCTGGGTCTCGGCCGTGGATACTACGAGCAGGGGCGCGTCGACACGTTGATCATGGCGATCGATGCCTTCCAGAGCTTCCTGACATACCACCCGTCGCACGCGCACGTCGATTACGCACAATACATGGTCGGCATGACGTACCGGAAGCAGATGTTGACACCCGACCGCGATCAGACCCCGACACGCCAGGCGATCATGATCTTCCAGACGTTTATCGACACGTATCCCGCTAGCCCCTTGTATGAGGAGGCGGTGGCGGAGCGGCTTGCGGCGATCGACTCGCTCGCGGCGCACGAGCTGCAGGTGGCCGGATGGCAGGCGAAGCGGGACCTCGACTGGGATGCGGCCATCGATCGGGTGAAATGGGCACTCGAGCAATATCCCGAAACCACCCTCAAATGCCCGCTGTTCTTCACTCTCGCAGAAGCTCACAAGAAGGGGGAGCAATTAGAGGACGCTGTTCGCTATTATGAACAGGTCATCAACGAGTATCCCGACTGCGAGCACGTAGAAGACGCAGAGAAGCGCTTGCGCGAGCTGAACGGAACCTGACCCGCTGCATTGGGGTGGACGGGTTTTCGGAGACCGTTCGTCAGGAGACACGGGCAATGAGCCGTACAATGAAACACGTTGGATTGGTGGGTCTGATCGTGGCAACCGCGCTGAGCCCGGTGGCCGGCGCCGCTGTTGCACCCGTGGCCGAAGCTGCTCCACAGCGGCCGTTTCAGCCTTCGGACAACAACAATTGCCTCCTCTTTCCCGGTGATCCGCCGACCGCCGGACCGCGCGTCGTTGCCGGGCCGCAGGCT
>CBDUXW010000127.1:0-7873 GCA_965371275.1 uncultured bacterium
GTCGAGCTTTCGCTCGACGGCCTCTCTTGGGGCTTTCTAGCAGGAACTGAGAACTACTCTCAGCCGAGCTCGATCTGCGAGACCTTCTTGGGTCGCGGTCCCGTCGGCTCCGCCGCTTCGCCCATCATTTCCTGGCGATACAGCTTTGCCATCTTCTCGTTCTCGGCCTTGGCACGCAGCACGGCGAGTTTCTCGTCGCGCTTGGCGCGCTTTTCCTGGCTCGCGTACTTGGCAATGCCCAGGTCGTCGAGATCGTGCTGCTCTTCCTGGGTGACGAGCTCGTCGCGCAGCAGCATGCTGTGCTCCGTGGTCGGCAGCTCGACCTCGCGGTTGCCGGCCCAGATCTCATGGCGGCCCTGCTTTTCGTACCAATCGTTGAGCTTGGCCGACATGTGCATCTTCTCGATGATGTTCCGCCACCCAACGCCCGTGTTGTACGCGCAGAAGGAAATTTCGCCCTCCTGCGTGCCGTACGGGATGATGCATTGCTCGGTGCGGCGGAAGTCATAGTTGAAGAGGTCCTGGAACCACATCCCGGCGATGATCAGGGCGCCCCAGCGGTCGTCGCGCCGCTTGTCGATGTCTTCCATCGTGCGGTCAGCCTTGGGGTTGCCGTAGTCGATGCCGGTACCGCCGAACTGCTTGTCGAACTTCTTCAGCATGTCGAACACGCTGAAGTAGTACGGCGCCTCGAACGGGTTGTAGTTGCGCATGACCGACAGCGAGAAACCGAGCACCGACAACCACTTGCCGCGCGCCGCATCGTTGATGGCGCGGGTGTCGTCGCTGAGCTGGGGCCCGTTGATGAAGGCGGTGATCGGCACCATCTCGCCGGTCTCCTTGTCGATCATCGTGCCCATCCCGATACCGCAGTTGGGATGGCAGCCGCAGCTGTACTGACCCCATTCGTGGCCGGGCCCGTGCACGAGGTCGGCCAGATCCGAGAACGTCGAGATGAACGACAGCGGGAACCAGTCGCGCGTCGGTTCGCTCAGACCCGTCTGGTCCTTCACGTCGTGCGCCAGGTCGGCCAGCGTGTAGCGCTGGGCGTGGCGACGCTCGTCGGTGATTTCCTCGTCGCGGCCGGTAAACGACACGGGCTGGAAGGCGAGGAACACGATCTTGCGCGGGTTGTCCTTGGCAAACTCGATAATTCTGCCGACCTGCTCGTTGTTGATGCCGTTGATCAGCGTCACAACCGGGACGATCTCGACGCCGGCGTTGTGCAGGTTCTCGATGGCCTGCAGCTTGACGTCGAACAGGTTGCCGACGTGCCGATGCGAGTTGGCGGCATTGCCGACGCCGTCGAACTGCAGGTACGCGTAGCGCAGCCCGGCTTCCGCCGCCTGCTTGGCAAATTCGAAGTCCTGGCCGAAGGCGATGCCGTTGGTGGCCGCCTGAACGCTCAGGTAGCCGACCTTGCGCGAGTAACGAATCGCGTCGAGAAAGAACGGCGAGGTCGTCGGCTCACCACCCGAAAGCTGCACCGACATCTGACGGCGCGGCTTGATCGAGATGGCGTTGTCGAGGATCTGCTTGATGTCGGTCCAGCTCAACTCGTGAACGAACCCGACCTGGTTGGCGTCCATGAAGCACGGATCGCACATCATGTTGCAACGGTTGGTCAGGTCGATCGTCAGCACCGTGCCGCGGCCGTACTTGACCGTGCTGGTGCCGTGATCGTGTAGATCTTCGTCGCAGTGCGAGCGCTGGTCGCGGCCCGGAAACATGTTCTCGAGGTGACGGAACATGTCCGGATCGGTGGACATGACGTCCTCAAACGTGCCGTGCTTCGGGCATTCCTTGATCATCCAGATCTTGCCGTCGCGCTCGATGATCTCGGCCTTGATCTCGCCGATACGCTCGTCCTTCAGGACTTCGACCGGCAACTCGCCATTGAGAATCTTCTCGCGGATCTCCGGCACGCAACGGGGGCACAGAGAATCGGTGACCCGGGGCACTCCCAGGGTCGGACTGGTCTTTTCCCACGACTTCTGCAACGGCTTTTCAGACCAAGCCGGAATGAAGCCGGGGTTCGGGCGGATCTTGTTGAGGCGCGAGAAAACGGCCCACGCACCTCTCGCCGCATATACCAGTCCCATCTCGAAATATTTCGCGGGACGATGACGCATCGTTCCTCCTTGAAGGACCCAGGCTGGCGACACTGCGCCTCTTTATACGAGGCGGAAAATGATATCCGCGAGCGGCGCTTGTGGCCCGTTGCCGGTCATCACCGATAGCCCGAATAAAAGTGTGGGCCCACCGGCGCGCTCCACCCCCAAGGTGAAGTGGCAAACGGAAGCAATCCGCAGGCGGCAGATACAGGTGTCGCCTCAACCTTTATATACGGGAATTCTACGAGAACCGGCCCCTGCGAGTCAATGCAGGGCTGTTACGGAGTGTTCCACGGGGCTCTGGCGAACGATCTCGACATCGTCGGGAAAATCGATCTCGAAATCGTCGTCATCGAGGTCCGGGTTGCGGACCACGTTGGACAGATCGATCGTCTCGCTGTCGCCGCCGAACTCCTGCAGCACGATGCGACGCGCCGGGTGCCACTCGCCCTCGGCAATTTC
The DNA here is from genome assembly GCA_965371275.1 of uncultured bacterium. GTDB lineage: Bacteria > Acidobacteriota > UBA890 > UBA890 > UBA890 > CBDCBL01. The sequence goes on from CBDUXW010000127.1 coordinate 2,577, forward strand.
GAGGCTGATCGCACGCCATCGTTTGGCGGGCTCGGTGCCCTTGTGGGGTACCAATTTGAGCACGTAGAGCGTCGCGCCGTCCCCATCGGCAGTCCGCGTATCTTCCAGTGAGACATCGAAGCTACTGCGCAGGTCTCCGGAGTTCTGTAAGCCGGGGACCTGCGGACCTTCGCCGGCGCCACTCGCCTCGCCGACCGAGATGATCGTGGCTTGCTTGACGCGAGGGATATAGGTGGTGAACTCACCGTCCTTGTAGACCTCGGTCCGTAGGTTGGGCTCGAGCACCTCGCGGCGGAAGTACGCCGGCTTGAGAAACGCCACCGTGCCGCTTTCGGACTCTTCTTCGTCGAACATCGCGAAATGCGTCGTACCCACCATGTCGGCGGTGAAGCCCTCGAGCTCGGCGTCGGCGGCCTCGATGTGGGCCAGTATGGAGTCGATGTCGGGCTCCTGTGATTCCGAATTGGGGAGCACGAAAAGCCCGACGATGATGGCGCCGCAAATCAGGTCGTATTGCCAGGAGCCCCGCGGCCAATTGAGAAACACCCAGCGACCGACAGGTCCCCACAGATCGAGCCCGCGCCGGCTGTCCATCAGTGCTCCGCGCCGTCGACGATGAGGCCGTCGCGCATGTGAATCGTGCGGTGTGCGCGCTCGGCGACCTCGGGGTTGTGCGTGATCACCATCATCGTCTGCCCGAACTCCTCGTTGAGCGACTTGAAGACATCCAAGACCTTCTCGGAGTTCTTAGTATCGAGATTACCGGTCGGCTCGTCGGCCAACAAGAACTCGGGACGGTTGACCAGGGCACGGGCGATGGCCGTGCGCTGCTGCTCGCCGGTCGACATGGCGTTGGGCTTCTGATCGATGCGCTCGCCCAAGCCGACGCGCTCGAGCAAACGCTGGGCGCGCTTCGGGTCGCCGCGGCCCGTCTTGTTGCGCCACTGCTGGATTTCCTGCGCCAGCTTGACGTTGTCGAGCGCCGACAAGGTGGGAAACAGGTTGAAGCGCTGAAATACGAAACCGATCTTGTCGCGGCGAATCAGCGTGCGCTGGCTGTCGGACATCTTGGTGATGTCGTCGCCGTCGATGAGCACGGCGCCGCTGGTGGGCATCACCATGCCGCCGAGCATGTACAAGAGGGTCGATTTGCCGCAGCCCGAGGGGCCCATGAGGGCGACGAACTCGCCACGTGTGATCTCGATATCGATGTCCTTGACAGCCTCGATCTGGCTCTTGCCCAGGTCGTACGACTTGCGCAAAGCAATGGTCTGCAAAACGACGCCGTTGTCGCTCATGTCTATTCGTCTCGCAGCGCCCGCACGGGGTCCTGCCGGGCGGCGCGAATCGCGGGGTAAAAGGAGCCCATGATGCCACCGAGGATGCCCAAAGCGGAGGCATACACGGTCCAGTCCCAGTTGAACTCGACGGTCAGCGTCGGATACATGCGGACCAGCATCGACGCCACCAGCCGACCCAGGCCGTAGCCGCCAACGACGCCGAGGGCGCTGAGGATCATCGATTCCTGCATGATCGTCAGCACGATGTAGGTCTTGGAACCGCCGAGCGCCTTGAGAATGCCGATCTCACGCGTCCGCTCGATGATCGATGTGTACATGGCCAGCAGGATGACCAGGAACGACAAGGCTACGGCGATTCCCGAGATGGCGGCGTTGAACTGGTTGAGCCCGACGATGCTGCTGTGAAGCGCGTCGCTGTACTCCTCGAACAGGCTGGTTTCGAGCTGCGGAACCTCGTTCTCGATCCGGGTCGCCAGCGAACCCACCTGGGCGAGGTCGTCAGCTTTCACGAATATCGCATGGGCGCGTCCGCTCTGGCCGACGAGCTCCTGAAGCAAATCGATCGGAACGAAAATACGCGCACCGATACCGGCCCGCGCGATACCGACGATCCGCCACGTACTGTTCAGCACGTCACGGAGGGTGTCTCCGACCGACAGGTTGGCGGCCGAGGCCAAACGCCGGTCGACGACCATCTCGAAGGCGCCCGGTTGAAAGCTCAGGTTTCTGCCCTCGAGGAAGTCGAGCCCGACGCCGATATCTCCGAATCGCTCGTCGATGCCCCACATGTTGACCGGCGACCCCTCACCCACTCCGGTGGTCACGTGCACGTAGATGGGTGCCACCGCGGCAACCCCGGGGAATGCCTCGAGCCTTTCGATCGCCTGCTCCGCCGGCATCGACGTGCTGGTCATCCCGAAGATCGGCGAGCTGCCGATGGGACGCACCATGATGTCGGCGCCGACCGCCTGCATGCGGCCGGAGACCTCGTTAAGCATGCCGTTGGTGAGCCCGACGATCAGCAATACCGCCATTACCTCGATGGCGACGGCGATCATCGTGATCGCGGCGCGGGTCTTGCGCTGGAAGATATTGGCGCGGACGAGGCTAGGCATAGTTGTCGCGTGGCAGGCGTCTCAAGAACACGTCAGATGCTTCGAAAAGTGGGTGAAAACGTAACGTGAGAACGCGATCACGTGACCTCTGAGTATCACTGTATGCCCTTCCAGCGTCAACCTCGCCAGAACGTACCGAACCCGATTTTGCGCAAGTGTGGATGTCCCGAAAACCCATCCGAGTCGGTTCCTAGCGCCCGCCGCGGGCGCGAAATTCTGCCAGCGCCTGTTGAATCGTCAAGCTCCGATAACCGGGCGGCGCCTCCTTGAACTGAAAGGCAACGGCGGGGATCGTTGGATTGCGGTCGGCTGCCTCGAAGTCGAAGCGGAAGGTCAGCTCGTCCCACGGACGCCGGACTTCGACGGTACCCGGATACGCCGCCCTATCGGCCCCCAGATAGTTCGAATAGAGTGCGACGAAGTCGATCTTGCCGTCGTAGTCGAAGACCTCGATCTCGCTGACCCGCAGGCCGACGCGCTCGATCCACACCTTGCGGCGCACAATCGCCTCGGTATTGTCGACCATCATCCACACCAAACCGTAGCGGTCAGGATACTCCTGCAGCAGGACGTACGAGCCCGGCGTGCTGATCGTCGGTAGCGGCTCGGGCAGCAGCGCCTCCGTCATGTGGTGCGGGCGTAGCGCGAAGTACGGCCGTTCGGGGTCGGGTTCCACCGGCGTATTCGACGTTCCGGAGTACACCGCCGCGTGGTCGGGAATCTTGATCTCGAACTCGAGGCCGTTGGAGATGAGCTCGAAGATCTGGCCGGCCAATGTGCGGCGACCGTCCAGGTAGAGCGCGCCCGAGCGTGTCGCGAACAGGCGCGCGTCGACATGACGGCTGTCGGCATCGGCCGCCCAATACAGCCGTAACTGACCATCGGCGCGCAATGCGGCGGCGGTCCAGCCGTTGGCGATTTCGATCAGCGTCGGCTGATCCGCGTCGCGGTACACCGGGCGCGGCATGGTAGCGGCAGAGCTCGCCGCGCCGCCGCACGCCGCCAATGACGAGGTGCTCAGCAGCAGCAATGTCGCCAATGAAAACGCACGGTTCACGACCATCGGAGCTTCAAAGCTGTCGCGCCAACACGAAGTCGGGCAACTCGGCCAACGCTTGCTTGGCCTGCGATTCGGGGAGGACGCTCAAGCTGTTGCGTGCCACGTCGGCGTAGCGCTCGGCAACGGCGCGGGCGCCGTTCATGGCGCCGCAGGATTCCATCGCCTCGGCGACCTTGCGCAGGTCTTCGGTGCCGGCGTCGGGATCTCCAAGGCAGCCGAGAGCGTGCTCGCGGGCCGCTTCGGAACCGTCGCGCAGCAGGTAGATGATCGGCAACGTCATCTTGCCTTCGCGCAAGTCCGCTCCTGTCTGCTTGCCGAGCAACCCCGGATCGGCGCAATAGTCGAGCACGTCATCAACCAGCTGAAACGCCATGCCGATGTTACTGCCGTACTCGGCGAGTGCGTTCTCGTGCGCCGCCGGAGCACCGGCGAGCGCCGCCGCCGCCTGACCGCAGGCCACGAACAGCGACGCCGTCTTGCGATCGATAGTGCGCAGATACTGCTCCTCGCTCACGCTACTGTCGCCGTTATTGGCGACGTCGAGGATCTCGCCTTCGAGCAACCGGCTCGTCGAATCCGTCAGGATCTCGACCAACCGAAGGTCTCCCAAACCGACAGCCATCGCCATCGATCGGATGTAAATGTAGTCGCCGAGCAGCACCGCTAGCTGGTTGCCCCACACGTGATTGGCAGCGGCGCGGCCACGGCGCACTTCGGCGTCGTCGACGATGTCGTCATGCACCAGCGTCGCCGTGTGGATGAACTCGACGATGGCGCCGAGCCGGATGTCGGCGTCGCCCTCGTAGCCGCACGCCTGGGCGCACAGCAGGACCATCGCCGGGCGCAGCCGCTTGCCGCCGGCGCGGTGTAGATACTCGGCGTTGCGGCGCACCAGCGCGATTTCCGAATGACAGGCACGCTCGATCTCACGCTCCACCAGCTTGAGACGGTCCTGGACCATCACGTAGGCGAGCGTCGACGCCGCGGACAAGCCTTTTTCGGTCACTTCAGATCCCTATGAACATGACGTCGGCGCCGTCCGGTATCTCGAACTCGAACAGCGCGTCCTCGAGACCGACACCGAATTCGACATCGTGGAACTGGTAATCGATTGTATTGCGAAGATTGTCGAAGTTCACGAGGCGGACGATCGTCGCCTGCATCGGCTCGATCTCGAGGATCAGGCGTTCGAACGAGGCGCCGTCGCGCCGCGGACGCAGCTCGAGCTGTACATTTCCCGGCGACAGGGTCGGCCCCCACTCGACGCGCTCGATGTTGAAATCTCGCCGCAGGCTGCCGCGGCCCGTCAAGTACAGGATCGGAATGTCCGAGCTGTTCATCTGCTCCGATTGATAGACCTGTACCTGGTTGTCGTCGGGAAAGTAGTGATACATCTCGCGGCCGACGCCGCCCGCCACCAGCAACTGGCCGTCCTGCTCATACTCCCAGCGCATCTTTCCCGGCGGCTGCATATACAGACGACCGCTCGCCGTCTGCGTGATGCTGCCGAGGCGACTCAGCCGGTGCTGCACGAAGCGCGCCCGCAGGTCGGCGGTCTCCTCGAGGCGATCCTGGACGCGCTCGACCAGCAATCCGATGCCCGGGGACGGCTCTTGCTGCGCAAAGGCCGTTCCCGATACCAACAAAATTGCGAGCGCGATTCGAAACCGCGTGACCCCCATATCGAGCGCACTCCTTGGATTGCGAGGAACGGGCGATGGCGATGCTCGCGAGTCGCCGGTGGGCCCGGCATCATCGCCGCTCCTGCTATCATACCTTGTCGCGTATGCTGCGGCGTCGCGGGCCGCTTTCGCCGGCGAC
>CBDUXW010000128.1:0-7839 GCA_965371275.1 uncultured bacterium
CGTGCCCGTGACCACGACGGTCACTCCGCCTAGTAGCCCGTCGCCGCCCGCGGCGACCTCGTGCGGCGGGTCCACGCCGGCCTCTATCAGTCGCCGGATGACATCGGCGTTCTGTTCCCGCGCCGCCCAATCGCCAATCGCCTTGGCGACGATCGGCCCGATCCCATCGACCTCCTGGAGGACTTCCTGGTCGGCCGTCAGAAGGCCACCAAGATTCCCGATGTGGTCCGCCACCAGTGCCGCGGTCTCGAATTCGCGGTTGCCGAGCTCGGGATTCTGGTGGATCTGACGGCGTAGTTCGATGATGCCGGCCGCCGATGCTTCAACAGCGGCGCCGATGCGGGCGTCCATGTCCTGTTGCTCGGTCGAGCCACCGGCGGTGGTTGCAAACAGGACCAATGCCAGCAGCCAGGCGGCCTGTCGTCGGTACACGATCGTCATGGTTTCCACTCCTTTTGGCATCGCAGCCGTGTGCGGGAAAACTCTCCGGCGGTGCTCGCTCACCCGATTCATGGTCGTAATTCCACCATCGATGGCAGCTGAAGCCTCTGCGCACGAGATTGTTATTGCAAGTCCGTGCCGGCAGAACGTACTTTGAGTCCACCGATGACACTCCACGAAGCATCACCCCCGCCTGATCCGCGTCACGCCTGGTTCATTCGCGGCACGGTCGTTTTGGCCGTGGCGACGATGGGCGTGTATCTGTTGCCGCTGTCGCCCGACAGCCTGGGGATTCTCAAGGAGCTGCTGCTCCTCGTCGCCTTCGCCCTGCCCCTGTGGCCGCTTTCGCAGGCACGGGCGGTTACCGAGGGCGACGATCGTGTGTCGTGGTTGCTCCTGTTCGCCGGTTCCGCGGCCGGCCTGGCGGGACAGGTCGTATGGATCGTCTATCGCCTGGCGGTTGGCTCCGGGGCCAGCTTCGTGGCCGCGGAGATCGGCTATGTAACGTTCATGATCTTCACGTTCGGCGCCTTGGCGATCGGCGTGTCGTCGAACGGCCGACGAGGCGTGCGTGCCGAGCTGATGATCGACCTGTTGCTGATCGGCACGATCGGCCTGTTCCTGCTACAAGAAATATTCAGGCTGTTACCCGAGGCGCACACCGTTTCGCCGTTCGAGCTGGCGATGGGTGGCGCCAACCTGATCGCCGCTCTGGCGCTCGGCGTGGCGGCGCTGGGCGCTCTGATAGCGCCATCTGTGTTGGGCGGCGGCGTGCCGCGACTGCTGGTGGTGTTCAGTGGTTTCGTGGCCGCCGTAGCGCGCGCGATATTCGCCTACCGGCACTTCTTCGGCCAGGAGACCGACTGGCTGACGCCGGCGTGGATCTTCTCCCTGTTGATGATCGCGGCGGCGGCCTCGGAGCGGGCGACGAGCCCTCGAGACGAGCACGAGCTCTCGATCGACAAGTCGCGTAGCCCGCTGCGCACTCTGGTTGTCCCGGTGATCGTCGCCTACGGGCTGTCGCTGCTGATCCGCGAAATTCTCGGTGCCGGCAGCCAGCCGTCGAACAACGGCATGGCGTGGGCCTTCCTCGCCCTGCTGATCGTCGCCCGTGTGGCGACGGCGATGGTGAACTCGGACCGGCGCGCCACGGAGCTCGTTGCCTGGGAACGGCGCTACGAGACGTTGGTCAACATGCTGGGTTCGGTGGTTTACGAGTGGGATCCGGTGACCGGGCGCATTCTGCGCAGCGGCGCGATCGACCATGTTTTTGGCGACCAAACGGCCAGGGTCAGCGACTCGTTGGACGGCACGCTGAGCCTCATGCACGTCGACGATCGTCGCACCGCCGAGGAGGCTTTTCGCGAGGCCCTCGAGAAGGGTGGGGATTTCGAGATCACCTATCGAATCCGGCACGCCGACGGCGCCTGGCGGCTCATCCGCGATCGTGGCTTCTGTGCCCACGACGACGAGGGCGGGGCAGTTCGAGTGTTGGGAATCATGGCTGACATCACCGACGAGCAGGAGGGCGAGGAGCGTCTGCGCCGCGCCGAACGCCTGGCGTCGCTCGGTGGCCTGGCGGCCGGCGCGGCGCACGAGATCAACAATCCGTTGGCCGCGATTTCGCTCGCCGCACAGATGCTCATGGAAGACGAGCGCCTTCCGGAGGACGTGCTCGACGACGTCCGCGTTATCGAGCGCCAGGCGAGTCGAGCCGGCGAGGTCACCGATCGAATGCTGGTTTTTGCGCGCCGCAGGGAAGGCGAGCGAGGCGCCTACGAGATCAACGTTCTCACCCGCGAGATCCTGCGCGCCCGGCGCTACGAGATGCAGACTCATGGGATCACGGTGCAGGAGAACTTCGCCGACGATCTGCCGTTGGTGTGGGTCGATCCGGCACAAATCGAACGTGTCTTGATGAACCTGATGATCAACGCCGAGCGGGCGCTCGATGAGGTTCCCGAAGAACAGCGCACGCTCATGATCACGACACGAGCCACCGACGACAGTGTCGCAGTCGACATCGCCGACAACGGCCCCGGAATTCCGGACCACGTCCTGCCGCGCATCTTCGATCCGTTCTTCACCACCCGGGAGGTGGGGCAAGGGACCGGCCTCGGCTTGAGTATGAGCCACAGCATCGTGCAGGCGCACGGCGGCGACCTGAAGGTCCAGACCGACGCGGGCGAGGGAACCACGTTCACGCTGGAGTTGCCGCGCGCTGCGGAGGATGTCGACGAGGCGGAGAAAACGATAGGCGGCACCCGCAAGGCGCCCGACTTCGTGCTGGCTGAGTCGGGGTCCAAGCCGAGACTCAAGATTCTCGTCGTCGACGACGAGAAGGAAATTCGCGAGCTCGCCAGCCGGTTCCTGACCGGCAAAGGGCACGACGTCGATGAGGCATCCACCGGTCGCGCGGCGTTGAAGTTTGTCATCGACCACGACTACGACGGAATCGTGCTCGATCTGCGCATGCCGGACTTGTCGGGCGAGGGGTTTTTCGAGTGGTTACGGAAGAACAAGCCCGAGTTGGCCACCAAGGTAACGGTGATCTCCGGTGATCTGGCGAACCCGCAGACAATCGAGATCCTCGAGCGCATCGGTCAGCCCTACCTGCTGAAGCCCTTCAAGACGGCCGAGTTGCTGCAACACATCGAAGACAACGCTGCGTAGGCGGTCGCGGATAAGCGCACGTCTACTGCGTTGCGCTTACTCGGACTCCTTCGCAGTACAAAAAGTACAGCTCAGTCGCCCTCGCTGCGCGCGCCTTGTATCCGCACGCTTCTTCGCGACCGCGGGAGATTGGCGATCAACGGGGTCCACTCTTCGGAGCGATTCCTTAAAACAGGATATACATAGCTTATCCAGGGAATTCGAGGCGACGGCGCGGCTGTCCTTTCCGAAGGGGGCGTCTGATGAGCACGGAAACGCCGAAGGACCTGACCACTCTGGAGGTCGGGCCACAGATGTGGGACCGCTTCTTCACAGTCTCCCCGCTGAACGTGCTCGACCCCGCGTCCCGACCGGCGCTGCGCAATCCTCGAGACGTCGCTCGCCTAGCTCGCTAGCTCGCGACGCGGAGCTCGTCGTCGAGCGCCAACGACGCCGCGGGTTGCCGAATTGTCAGAACCGGGCAGGCGGCGAAGCGAACCACCTTCTCGGCGGTGCTTCCCACCACCAGGTGGCTCAGGCCGGTACGCCCGTGTGTCGCCATGACGATGAGGCTGGCCCCTTCTGCTTCGGCGGTACGGACGATCTCGAGCCCGGGATCGAAGCCGCGGACGAGCATCGTCCGGACCTCGATGTTCTCATCGTCCAGCCGCTCGCCGGCGCGGTCGAGCTCTTCCTTCCCGGCGGCCTCGATCGACTGCCGATACTCGGGCGGAATCGGTGGAAACCTCCACTCGGGATTTGCCGGGTCGTAGTCCCACACCGTCACGACGTGGACCATCAGGAGCTCGGCCCCGTACTGTTTGGCGATCGAAACGGCCGACGGTAGCGCCTGCTCGGCGGACTTCGAGAAATCCGTGGCAAACAGGACCCGCTCTCCGCCCATCGGCAACGGTTCCTTTTGGCGCGGCGAGACCGTCATGACGGGACACGGCGCCAGACGCAATACCTTCTCGGCGACGGAGCCCCAGATCATGTGGTCGAGTCCGGTGCGGCCGTGCGTCGGCAGCACGATCAGATCGACGGCCTCGTCTCCGGCGAGATCGACGATCTCCTTGAAGATTGTCCCGCGCCGCACGACCGACCGCGTCGGCGCGAACTCACGAGTTTCTTCGTCGACGAGGTCGTTGAGCTGGCGCATGGCCTCCTCTTCCATGGCAGCGTAGTAGACCTCGAAGTCGAAGCCTTGCACGATCGGTCCCACCCGTGGATACGGGTAGTCGAGCACGTGTGCGAGAACGAGCTCGGCACCGAACTCCGTGGCCAATGAAACGGCCGGCCTCAGGGCAAATTCTGTCGCCTCGGAGAAGTCGACGGGGCACAGGATCTTCTTGATCATCTGCCTTCTCCTTTCGCCGCTCACTTCACCAGCAGCACCGGACACGGCGCTGCTACAGCGAGCTGGTAGCTGAGCGTTCCGGCACCTTCACCGGGCCGCTCGGGGTCAACGCGATGCGAGGAAACGACGATCAAGTCGATTCCGTCGCGAGCCGCCTTCAAAATTTCTCCCGCCCGGCTGCCGACAACGACCGTCGCCGTGCAGCCGATGTTCTCTCCCTGCAGGGGACGGGCGAGGGCCGATATCTTTTCGGCAGCGTCTCGTTCCAGGCGTTCGTAAAAGTCCCGATCATCTTCGATCGCGATGCCAGGGACGGTCTGCACCACATGAATCAAGTGGACGGCCCCGTGGTCGGGAGTGCAGAGGCCGACGGCAACCTCGACCGCCTCCAAATTCTTGTCGGTGAAATCAACGGGAACCAACACTTTGCGGAACATCACAGCCGTCCTGGTCTGTCTGTCCTTGCGGGTCCCTTCGTCCTATTATAGGATATTCTGATCTGGATGTCGATTTTAATAAGGGAGACCTACGCTTCAGGAAGCGCTCCTCGACCGAGCCAATGCCGTGATCTATACGGGTTCCGCCAGGTATGCCATCAGGGCGATGGTTTTTCTCGCCGCCGGCGATGACAACGGCCGGCCCAGGTCGGCCGCCGAGGTCGCCTCCGCCGAGGACATACCGCCCTTCTACCTGGCGAAAGTGCTGCAAACCCTGGGCAAGGCCGGGTTCCTGGAATCTACACGTGGTCGCGGTGGCGGCTTCTATCTCGCCCGCCCTGCCGACGAGATCCGAGTCGCCGAAGTGCTCGAGACCGTCGAGAGTCTGGGCCGCCTGCAAACGGAGTGCCTTCTCGGCCTCGACGAGTGCGCCGACGAGAGAGCGTGTCCCCTTCATGACCCATGGAAAACGTTTCGTGGCGGCGTGATGGAGGCGCTTCGAACGCTGACCATCGCCGACCTGGTCGGCGAGCTCGAACGAAAACGGGCGGCTCAGCCCAAGTAGCCGCGAGGCGGTAGGCTGCGCCCATGAACGGCGGTCGGGCGCCAAGAAAAAGGCTCCTGAGGCTGGACTCGAACCAGCAACCCTCCGGTTAACAGCCGGATGCTCTGCCAATTGAGCTACTCAGGAACCTGAAAAACTTTGGCGGGCCGCGAACTAGCGCCCCGCCAATCTGAAAGTAGCACCCAAACAGGGCCGCAACAAGCAGTTGACGGGGTCTCCGCTAGCGGCCGCTAGAGCTCCCGGCGACCTTCCAAGGCGCGGGCCATGGTCACCTCGTCGGCGTACTCCAGATTGCCGCCCACAGGGATGCCGGCGGCGATGCGCGTTACGGAAGGCCCGAGCGGTCTGACCAGGCGGGCGATGTAGGCGGCGGTCGCCTCCCCCTCGACGGTCGGGTTGGTGGCCACGATAACCTCGCGCACGGTGCCGTCCTTTACCCGCTCCAAAAGGCTGTCGAGGTTGAGCTCGTCGGGGCCGACCCCGTCGAGCGGCGACAGCACACCACCGAGCACGTGATAGAGGCCCTGGAAGCGCCCGGTGCGCTCGATGGCTTGCACGTCGAGACTCTCCTCGACGACGCACAACACATCGTCCTGGCGGCGGGAATCGGCGCACAGCGCACACGGGTCCTCGTGCGTCAGGATGTGGCAGGTGCCGCAGGGGCGCACGCCGGCGCGCACCTCGCGGATGGCGTCGGCAAGGCGGTCGGCCTGATCCTGCGGCGCTTTCAGCAGGTAGAAGGCGAGCCGCTGGGCTGTCTTGCGCCCGATGCTCGGCAGCCGCGAGAGCTCTTGGATCAGGACCGCTACCGGCCCGGAGTCATCGAGGGCCACCCCTGTTACCCCATCATTCCCGGCAACCCGAGTCCGCCCATCATGCCGCCGAGCTTCTGCTGGACCTCCTCGTCGACCCGGCGCGCCGCTTCGTTGACCGCCGCGACCACGAGATCTTGCAGCATTTCGACGTCATCGGGGTCTACGGCGTCGGGCTGGATCGTGAGCTCGATGAGCTCCTTCTGCCCATTGACGGTCGCGTTCACCACGCCGCCGCCGGAGCTGGCGGACACGCGCAGCTCGCCCAGGTCGCGCTGCAGTTGATCCTGCATGCGCTGGGCTTCCTCGAGCATCTTCTTCATCTTCTTGTTGATCATGGAATTCCTCGGTACCTGCAACGAACGGGAACCGTATGGTACGCCGCTCGACCCCACCACACTTTCCTAGGGTTCCTCGACGTCGGTGAGGCTGCCGCGCAACGCGTCGACGAAATTCTGCACGAGAGGCTCGCCCTCGGCGCGCTGCCACAACTCTGTGCGCTCCTGCTCGGCCAGGCCGCCCGGGTTCGACGCCTGACGGTCAGTGTCGTTGGGGGGAGCATCGTCGGGGACCACCTCCTCGCCGCCGAAACTGGCGACCACGCGGATGGTACGGCCCAGAGCGGCACTCCCCGCCTCCTCGATCGCCGCCACCGAAGCGCGATCGCGCATGCGGGCGCGGTACATGCCGCCGTTCTCCGGGAACGTCAACGACAGGGTGTCGCCGTCGAACGCAACGCCAGTGGCGCGCTCGACGATCTGGGCGACGAGAGGTTTGTCGGCCTTCAGGCGCTCCAGGATCATCTTCGCGTCGGATCCGGAACCCCCTGCCGGCGACGGCGGCGCAGCCGGTTGCCCACCGTTGGAGGGTCGTTCGGCGGCTCGCGGCGGCGCCTCTTCGAAGCGTGGGTTCTGATCGGCAAACGGCGGCGGCTCTTCACCGATGGGCGGTCTATCGTCGTCGATGGGCGGCGGCTGGTCACCTACGGGCTGTGTCTTTCCGACGCTCATCGGCGGCTCGTCGGCTCGCGGGGCGACCGGCGGCGGCTTGTCAGTTCGCGGGGCGACCGCCGCGGGCTCGTCAGTTCGCGTGACGGCCGCCGGGGGCGCTGCCGACTTCGGTTGTTCTAGCCTTGGCTTTGCTCGCGCCGCGGAGTTGGGCGAGCGGGCAGAAACGCCACCGCCGCCGGGCGAGCGGCTTCGGGATCCACCGCGAGCGCCCGCAGCGCCACCGGATGCGCCACCGGAACCGCCGCTCGATCCGGCGCGCAGCTCGCGGATGAGATCCTCGATCGGCTCCAGCCGCGGCATCCGTGCCAGTCGCGACAGCACCATCTCGAGGTGATAGCGCGGCACTTCCGATTGCTTGATGCGGAATTCGTTGGCCGACACCAGGGCGAACGAGCGATCCAGGTCCTGCACTTCGAACTGACGGGCTTGCTCCTGCAGGCGCGTAATGTCGGACTCGGGCAGGTGGAGGATCTCCGTCGCATTGTCGACTGTCGCCACCACCAGCAGGGCGCGCAGGTGGCCCAGGCCCAGGACGATGCTCTCGCGATCGAGGAAATCATCGTCA
>CBDUXW010000129.1:0-7738 GCA_965371275.1 uncultured bacterium
CGCCCCGGCGTCATCGCCGGCCTGCTCGCCGGTTGCGCCGGCGCCGTCATCTGGCGTTTGTTTCCCGGCCTGCAGTGGCAGCAGATCGACCCCGGCATCTGGGGATTGTTGCTCAACGTGCCGACGATGATCGTGGTGTCGCTGGCTACGCCACCGATGGATCCCGAGCACGTCGCACAATTCGTGGTCGAGTAGCCGGTAGAAGGGTCAGATTCCGAGGTCTATTCGAGGCCCAGCAAATCGACGCGACCGAATTGCCGGAAGTGCCGGTCGAAACTGAACGCTGCCCCGACGCCCCGACTTTCGATCACCGCGAAGGAAAGAGCATCGCAGAGGCTCCAGTCCTTGTCGGTGAACTTGAGGAGGATCTCGCGCGCCCGTTCCTCCTCGGTGTTGCCGACCCGGAGCACGGGTAGGGCACCGACAAGAAGCCACTCCCGGGCAATCAGCCGCCCGAGCTTGCGGACCAAGAGGGCGTGGGTTTCCGCCTCGACGTAGTTGGTAACGAAGCTCGGTCGTTTCTCTTCGGCGATGCGGGACGCGACGCTGACGGCCCGCCGGTGATCGGCATCGTCGGCGTCAAGGAGCGCCAAGACGGCGCTCGAATCCCACAGCACGGCTCGCTTCATTCGTCGAGGATCGCGTGCTTATCGCGGGCGCCCGGCATGGCGCCGCCGCTGCGACCGGCACCCACCAGGCGAAAAATCGGGTGGTCCTTCGTAAGCGGCGGAATGGTGTCGCGGCGGCGCGCCGCTTCTCGTTTCTCCAGAGCTTGTCGGGGAATCAAGCGCCGCCCTCCTTTCCGTATGCTGGGCAAGTCACCGCGGCGTATCAGCCTCCATACGGTTGAAACGGACACGCCGAGCGCTTCTCCGGCTTCGGCGACGGTCACGAGCGAAGTTTTTGTTGAACCGGTCATCGCGGCGAGTGTGTCATGAGGCTATCAACGTGTCAATTCTATCAGATTCGACTCCAGGTGGGCTTGGCTGTGGTGTGATCGTACGAAGGTCGTCCAGACTCGCCAGGCCGTAGGCGCATGAGCCTCAACGTCGGCACCAGCCGCTCCAGCTACAAGAAACGGTCGCCCTGTTACTGGGCGACGCGGGCGTCGAGATTGCGGGCTAGGGCCTCGTTGCCGTTGAGCCCCTCTTCGAGGTCGCTGATCTCGATGGACTCTTTGATCGTGTGGGCAAGCAGGTCGTCGCCGGGGCCGAAGCCGACACAGGTTTGCCCGGCGAGCGAGAAGTGACCGCCGTCGGTGGCAAACTGCCACACGCCCACCGGCACGTCGCGGCCGAGCGCCGCGTCGAGGGCCTGCTTGGCGGCCGCCATCGACGGATGGTCGGCGGCCACGATGTAGGCCGGATTGTCGGACGGGTAGTCCATGGTCATGCCGGAGAAGCTGGTGTGCAGGTGCGAGGTGATGGTGATCTCGAGCTCGGCGCCGTCGATGTCGGCAACCGCCGCGTCGGCCACCGCCTGCAGCTGCAAGCGCGCGTCCTCGCCGCTCTCGCCCGGCACGTTGCGCCAGTCGCAGGTGAGCCATACCTCGCCGGGAACCACGTTGGGGCTGATCTGGTCGGTGCGGATGAGCGTCGGCACCACGGTCGACGTGCCGAGGTCGGCATCACGGCGCATTTCCATTTCCTTGATGCCGAGAATCAGGCGTGAGATCGGCTCCAGCGCGTTGACGCCCTCGTTCGGGACGCTGGCGTGGCAGCTTCGCCCTTTGGCGTGGGCGATGAGCTCGGTGCGGCCGCGGTGTCCGCGCCGCAACTCGCCGCGCGACGGCTCGCCGATCACCACCAGCGGTGTGTCCATGTAGCCGGCCATGTGGCGGGCGCCCATGCCGCCGATTTCCTCCTGCACCACGCCGGTGACGTACACGTCGCCGGCCGGTGCGAAGCCGTCGCGGATCAAGCGGGCGACCCCGTACACCTGGGCGGCCAGCGGCCCTTTGATGTCGACGGCGCCGCGCCCCCACACGCGGTCGTCGTGAATCTCGCCGCCGAAGGGCGGATGAGGCCACGCGCCGTGCTCACCGACGTCGACGTGGTCGAGATGGGTGTTGAACATCATCGCCGGCGCCGCGCCGCGCCCCGGGACCTTGCCGAGCACGTTACCGGCGTCGTCCAGATCCACATCGGCGTAGCCGAGACTTTCCATCTCGCCGCGCATCAGCTCGGCGATGTCGCCCTCTTCGCCCGGCAGGCTCTCGGTTCGAATCAGTCGCTGCAGGAAGTCCACACAGGAATCGACATCGCTCATCAAACGTTCCTTACTCGTTGCGCAGAGCCTCGATGCGCAGGCGCATCTCGCGAAGGTATTGCTCGGCGCCGGGGAACCCGGAGGTCTTGAACTGGATCCGGCCCTGACGATCGATCAGGAAGCTCGCCGGTATTCCGGTGACCTGATAGTCGATGGCCGAGCCCTGGTCGTGCAACACGGTGAAGTCATATCCATGCTCCTCGAGCCAGGGCTTGACGATGCCGGGATCGGCGTCGGTCGAGATCGCCAGGAACACGACGTCGGCAGCATCGGCGTACTCGTCGACCAACGTCTGATAGGACGGAAATTCGGCGATACACGGTCCGCACCACGTTGCCCAGTAGTTGAGGATCACCACCTTGCCGGCGAGATCGGCGAAACGCCAGGTTCCGCCCTCGGTGTCGTCGAGCTCGAAATCGGCCGCCGGCAAGTCGACACGAACGTCGACGATCTCCCGGTCGGCGACTCGCCCGATTCGCTCCTTGATCGACAACACGTCGCCCTCGACGGTCTCTTCGGATTTGCCGCTGCGCGCCGCCGCCAGCAGCGCGGCGGCGCGGGTTTCCGCTTCCATGGCCGCCTGCGACGCACCGAAGCCGTAGGCAAGCGCCTCGACGAGCGCGCTGTACGCCTCCGCGTTGCGTTCCTGGTCGAGAAGCAGGCCGCCGAGGATCGCATAGCTGCCGGCGACCGGCAGGATGTCGAGCGCCTGGCGAATGACTTGTTCCGCCTCGTCGTCGCGGCCCAAGTTGTGCAGTGCCTGGCCTTGGTATTGCTTGAGCGTCGCCAGGTAGCGCGAGCTCGCCGTGTCTCGCGCCGCACCGAGGGTTCCCGGATAAATGAGTCCCGGCCGTTCTTCCTCGAGGGCCCGGATTCCGTCCTGGGCAATCCGCACGGCGTCGACCAGATGCGTGTCGGAGCGCGCCAGCACCTGTGTGGTGGCGATGTAGTGCTGGGCGCCGTGCCAGGTGTCGATGCGCGCCAACCGCCGGCCGAGCGCGGCCAAGCGTTCGAGCTGCTCCTCGCCGGACGGTGCCGACGCGCGATCCGTCACCGGCGTGGCGCCCGCCGACGCCTGTTTCACCATGACGTCGAACTGCATGCCGAGAATGGCCCGCTGGCGGGCGCTGTTGCTCTCCCATTCGGGCGCGAAACGCGGCAGCCAGCGCTCCGTGACTTCTATGCGGACGGCGGGCTCCTCTGCATACGCCGCGATCCAGTCGTTGAGGAACTCCTGGTAACGCAGGGGCGACGCCATGCGACGCCCGACGTCGGTTCTCTCGAGCCGGCGCAAGGCGGTGTCGGCCTCGTCATCATCGCCCAGCAGGTCATAGCCGACGGCGAGCCGGTACAGGTTGCCGGGAGCAGGCTCGGGATCAGCGGCGAGCTCCGCCGCCGATGCATCGAGTACACCGTGGAGCGCGGCCTCCAAAACGCTCACCTCATCGGCCGCCGCGCCGGCTTGTGCCGCGCCCTGGGCAACATTGCGTCGCCGGCGGGCGGCCTCCAGGCGGGCCTTGTCGAGCTCGATGCTGATCACCTGATCATCCGGCAAATCGGCAGCGGCGGAGGCGAGGATCGTCGGCAGCTCATCGAGCCTGTTGAGCTCCGCTGCGGCGGTCTCCACGTGGCTGTACAGCTCGACGGCTTCGGGCGCCGCCGCGATCGCCTGCGGCGCTAGTTCGAGCGCCAGCCCCAGACGTGCGCCATTGCCCTCGAGAATTCCTCCCCACGCCAGCGCACCGATGTATCCCTCCCAGGAAAGGCGGTCGCGGGGTTCCATGTCGACAGCCCGACGATACGCCCCGAGCGCTTGCTCGTATTGGTGCAGCTCGTGACTGCTGCGCGCCTCGCCGAGGACCGCCGCGTGGTTTCCGGGGTCGGCGTCGCCGGCAGCCTCGAAAAACACCAGGGCGTCGCTGTAGTTGCCGGCGACGAACTCGAGCTGCCCTTTGTTCAGCCAGTCTTGGATGTGATCGTCGGGCTGCGGAGCCGCACACGCCATCGTCAGCAGCGCCGTCGCCACCCACAGTGCTGCGCGTGAGCGGGGAATGGCGGCGACCCGGGCTTTCGAGTTGAACATCCCGGAACTCTAACCCGGTTTTCTCAACGCGAAGTCACAACAAGAAATACGAAACTGCGCCGTAGTTTTCCCGTATGTATAGCAGTGCTATACATGTGACATCGTCCGTGGCAGCACTCGTCACCTTCCGTCACAGCAGGGGAACGTCGCCGTGCCGCAAGCCGCACTCGGCCAGTTCGAACATCAGGTCCTTCTCTCGATCCTGCGCCTTGGATCGGAGTCCTACAGCGTCGAGATCGTTCTGGAGCTCGAGACGCACACCGGACAGGAGGTCGCGACCGCCGCCGTCTTCGTCGCCCTCAAGCGGCTGCGGGCCAAGGGACTACTCACCGACCGCATGGTCGATCCGGGTCAAGAGGGCGGCCACACGCGCCGCTACTTCCGGCTTACCGACGATGCGATCGAAGCCATGCGTGCCTCGCGCCAAAGCTACCTGAGCCTGTGGAACGGCGTCGAGTCGAAGCTCGACGGGTCGGAACACTGAGACGATGACGCGACCGATAAACCCCACCGCGCCCGGACTGGCGCGTCGCCTTCTCACGCTCCTGGTCGGACGCACCCGCGCGGCGCGGATCGAGCCCAGCCTCGACGAGCTGTTCGACGTTCGGGCCGCTCGCGACGGCAAGGGCTCCGCTCGGCGCTGGTACTGGCGCCAGGTATTCGGCTTCGGTCTGCGCCGCCGAGCACTCAGCGCCAGAAGCATCGACGAGATCGCGCCGGGCCCGCACGGCGCCGGCTCAAATCACCAGAGGCCGCATCGGGGCCCGCTGCGCCGGGAGGCATGGTTGCGCGACGCGCGGCTCGCCGCACGCTCGTTGATTCGACAGCCGGGCTTCGCCGCCCTCGCCATCATGACGCTGGCGCTCGGCATCGGCGCCAACACCGCAATCTTCAGCGTCCTGTACGGCTCGCTGCTGCATCCGCTTCCCTACGCCGAGCCCGATCGCTTGGTTTGGCTTTCCGACGGGCATGGCGACTTCGGCGGCGGCGGAGCCAATCAGTCGGTGCCGAACCTATTGGATTTGCAGGCCGGATCGAAGCTCATGGAGTCGTCGGTGATCTACAAGATCCGCAGCGGCAACCTGACTACGGCCGAAGATCCGGAGCGCGTGCGCATTCTGTACGCCTCGGCCGGCGTGCTCGGGTTGCTCGGCCTGCCGCCACAGCTCGGACGCGACCTGGCGCCGGAGGACGATCGCTACGGCGGCGAAGCCGTGGCCATCTTGACCGACCAGCTCTGGCGCTCGCGCTTCGGCTCTGATCCGACCGTTGTCGGCAGGACCACCGTCGTCGATGCTCGGCCGGTGCTGATCGCCGGCGTGGCACCGGCGGAATTCATGTTCCCGGGCCGCCCCGAGTTGCTCATGGCACTGCAGCATGAGGGCGCGACGCTCAGGCGTGGCAACCGCGGACACTACGGTCTGGGTCGGCTGGCGCCGGGCGCCGAGCTGGAAGCACTGCGCGCGGAGCTCCAAGGGATCTTCGCCGGACTCGTCGAGCAATACCCCGAGGCCAACGAGGGTTTCTTCACCTGGGCCGAACCACTGCGCGACTACGCCGTGGCCCGCAACGAGCGGTCGCTACTTCTGACGGCCGGCGCCGCGGCGCTGGTGTTGCTCATCGCCTGCGTGAACGTGGCGAACTTGATGCTCGTTCGCGCTGAAACGCGACAACGCGAGTTCGCGGTGCGCTATTCCCTGGGGGCGACGCGCGCCGGCCTGCTGTCTCTGTTCTTGAGCGAGGGTCTCATCTTGGCCCTTCTCGGTGGCGCGCTGGGAGTGGCGGCCGCCTACTGGGGCATCGACCTGCTCGTGGCTCTCTACGGCGGCGCCCTGCAGCGAGCCGACGAGATCGAGCTGAACGGGACGGTTCTCGGCTTCAGCCTCGCTATTTCCCTGTTCGTCGGGATCGTGGTCGGCCTGATCCCGCTGTTCCGCACCACTCCGGACAACGTGCACCAGAGCCTCAAGGAAGGCATGCGCGGCTCCTCAGCCCGCGGCAGCCGCACCGGACGACTGCTCGTCGTCACCGAGGTAGCCCTGACCGTGCTGATCGTTGCCGCCGCCGGGCTGCTCATCAACAGCATGTGGCGCCTGCAGAGCATCGATCTCGGCGTCACGGACGGGGATCAAGTGCTGACCTTCAGCATCTCGCTGCCGACGGCCAAGTACCCGACCGCCAGCGACATCGATCGTTTCTACAGAGAGGTCGTGCAGAATCTCGAGCGGGTGCCGGGAGCCGAGGCCGTAGGTCTCGTGAACCGCCTACCGCTGCTGGGCGGCGACAACATGTCCGTATCGGTTTTTGAGAATCCCGACGTGGATGCCAACTTCGTCTCCTACCGCATGGTCACCGCCGGATACTTCGATGCGGCCGGGGTGTCGTTGTTGGCCGGACGCTTCTTGGAAGACACGGAGCTGATCGATGGCGGGCGCTCCATCGTCATCAATCAGGCGTTGGCGCTCCAATTGTTCGGCGAGGGCACCGCGGTCGGTCGCCGGGTCACCGATCCGATGTTCCCCCCGAGAGTCGCCGGGTTCGCGACCGACGGCGTCGAGGTCGTCGGCGTCATCGGCGACATCGTCGGCGGACGGGCGGGTGAGCCTGCGCCTCCCGCGTACTACTTCTCGTTCGCTGTGGCCATCAACATGCTCGCATTGCAGCCTGACCTTGCCGCCAACGAGCAGATCGGGATGAGCGCCCTCATCCGCACTGCCGGCGACCCGATCGCTTCGGTCCCGGCGGTGCGGGCGGCAGTGCATCAGGTCGACCCACAGGTACCGATTTTCGACGCCCGGACACTCGCGGACATGGCGGTCGATCGCCTCGGCACGCGGCGGTTCGCCATGTCGTTGTTCGGGATATTCGCCGGCTTGGCCTTGCTGTTGGGAGCAGTGGGAATCTACGGCGTCATGTCGTACGGGGTGGCGCAACGTTCCCGCGAGCTGGGCGTGCGGATGGCCCTCGGGGCTGATCGACGCGCCGTCTTGCGGCTCGTGTTCGCCGAGGGCACACGGCTGACTGTTCCCGGCCTGGCGATAGGATTGTTGCTGGCACTGGCTTCCGGCAGGCTCCTGAGCCACCTGCTCTACGACGTGAGCAGGTTCGACCCGGCTACCTACGGAGTCGTGACGCTGGTGCTGGCCGGTGTGTGCATGGCCGCAGCCTATGTGCCGGCCCGGCGCGCCACCCGGGTGGATCCGCTGACGAGCATCCGCAACGAATAGGGCCAGGCCGGGTTCGGCGAGCCCTTCGACTTCTCCCCGCCGAGGGCTCTAGTACCCGGGATCGAGGTGTGGTGGATCCCGCCCTTCTTGTCCACCACAACCACGCTCCGCGGGTTTTGATACTGAAAGCCGCCGCCGCGTTCCAGGCTCGGGAACGGAC
>CBDUXW010000130.1:0-7724 GCA_965371275.1 uncultured bacterium
CCCGCAACCCGGTCAAGGCCGCCAGGATCATCGCCACCGGTACACAGCGCACGATCGACCTGGGACGGCTGGAAACCGCCGAAGGGGCACGCTACTTCGCGGTCGGCTGCGGCGCCGGCTACGACGCCGACCTGGTCACCACACCGACCCACGAATCAAAGCGCCGCTGGGGCGTGGGCGCCTACATCGGTTTCGTCGTGCGCACGGCGCACAAGATGAAGCCGGTACCGTTCACCATCCACGTCGACGGAAAAACCGCGCAGTTCGACGCCGCTTCCGTGATCGTCGCCAACTGCGCCGAGGTGCTGCCGCCGGTGCTGAGCCTGGGGCCGGAGGTCGCGATCGACGATGGCGTGCTGGACGTTGTCGTGCTCAGGACCGACGGCTTTTTTTCGGCGGCGCTCGTCGTGTGGCACCTCATTCGCGGCCGCGACACGAATCGCGTGCAGCGCATCCGCGGTGCCGAAGTTCGCGTCGAGAGCACCATCGAACAGGTGGTGCAGGCCGACGGCGACGCCTACGGAACCACGCCGTTCACCGCTTCGATCGTCCCGGGTGCGCTCAAGGTGATGGTCGCGGCTGAATAGGGCTGTTGCCGTCGACGCCGGGCGCTCCGGCCCAAGCCTCTCAGCGGGACCTGAAGCGCAGACTAATCGTCCAGCAGATCATGCTCGCGCAACCACTCGTCGTTGAGCTTCGAGAGATAGCGCTCGCCGGAGTCGGGAAACAACGTCACGATCAGCGCGTCGTCCGCGGCAACTCCCGACGGATCCTCGCCGGCGGCGATGCGTTCGGCGACCACGCGTGCCCCGGCAGCGGCGGCTCCCCCGGAAGATCCGGTGAAGATGGCCTCCTTGCGCGCCAGTTCCATCGTTACTGTGTAAGCGGTCTTGTCATCGATGGTGACGATCTCGTCGATGGTGTCCCACAGGACCGTCTCGGGCATGAAGTCCTCGCCGATACCGTCGATCAGGTACTGGTGGATGTCCTCGGCCGGCGGCAGCTCGCGGTGCTCGTGGTAGTACGCGTAAATGCTGCCGACCGTGTCGACGCCGACGACGCGGACGTCCGGATTCTGCTCCTTGAGGTACTTGGCGGTGCCGCTGATGGTGCCACCGGTACCGACGCCGGCAACCCAGTGGGTGATCCGTCCCTCGGTCTGCCGCCAGATCTCCGGCCCTGTCGTTTCGTAGTGTGCTTGCGGGTTGGCCGGGTTGTAGTACTGGTACGGCAGAAAGGCTCCCTGCTCGTCGCGTATGCGCTCGGCGACCTTGTAGTACGAGCGCGGGTCCTCGGCGTCGATCTCGGTGGGACACAGGATGACCTCGACGCCGAAAGCCTTCAGCAGTGCAACTTTCTCGTTCGGTATCTTGTCGGGCGCCGTGCAGATCATCTTGTAGCCCTCGAGCGCCGCGTACATCGCCAAGCCGAGCCCGGTGTTGCCCGAAGTCGGCTCGACGATCGTGCCGCCGGGCTGCAGCAGACCGGCTTCTATGCCCGCCTCGATCATCGCCGGGCCGATGCGGTCCTTGACGCTCGAGCCGGGGTTGAACGACTCGATCTTGGCTGTGATGAGGGGTCCCGAGGGCGCAAATCGTCGCAGCTTGACCAGCGGCGTGTTGCCCATTGTTTCGAGAATGTGCTCGTAGATTTCCATGAGGGCGAGGATACCAGCGGCGAGCGCCGCCCGCTGAACGACCACCGGGCGAACCGGGAAGACGTGGTGCACGCCCTGCCGGAGGTTGAGGGCTTCCGCCGCGGGGGCTTCGAGGTCGCTCCCTAGCCGCTTCCCATCTCCGCCATCAAAGCCTCGATTTCGGCGAGGCGGGCGTCGATCTGATCGCGCGGGATCCAGCGGCCGTTCACCATGACGCCGGCATTGTCGGCGAAGTTGGCGATGTCGTCGAGCGGATCGGCGTTCAGCAGGACCAGGTCGGCGCGCTGGCCCTGCGCAACGGTGCCGAAATCGTCGGCGCCGTAGAAATCGGCGACCGCCTTGGTGCCCGAGTGCAGCACCTGATACGGCGTCAGGCCCGAGTCGATCATCACCTGCATCTCGTGGTGGATCGAGAAACCCGGCACCGAGAACACCTGCGGCGAGTCGGTGCCCAGCAGCATCGGGACGCCGGCTTCGTAGAGCTCCTTGATCAAACGGCGCCGCAATTGCACCACCGGGGCACCGGCATCGGGGCTCGGCAGGTTGGCGCGCCGTTCGTCGGCCTGCGTCGCCCACTGGCTGACACCCTGGCCTACGCCCTGGCGGCCTTCTTGAATCCAGTACCGAAGCTCGGGTCGCGCGGCGATCATCTCGGCACCACTGCGGCCGCTGAGGAACGTTTCCCAAAGAACCTCGGTAGGCACGACGCCGGCGCCTGATTCGACGGTCGCCGCGATGACCTGATCGATCTGCGAATCGTCGATCTGCGGCACCAGCGCCGGCAGATCGAAGAGCCCCGCACGGGCCACCGCTTCACGATCTTCAATCATCGCCTCGATGAAGTTGTCGAGGTGATCGATCGTCGTTTGACCCTGCTCGAGGGCGCTGTACAGGCCCACGAGGTTGGACACGTGGCCCGACCAGGTAATGCCGACCTCTCGCCCGGTCGCCGCGATGGCGGCATAAACCTCGGGGGTGAGGCCCTCGTGGACCTTCAAGTGATCGAACCCGGCCGCCGCCGCCTCGCGCACCAGTCGCTCGGCGTCCGCGGCGGTTTGCACACTATTGCCGGTCATCGACGGGGCGCACACGAACAACCGCGGGCCGAGGATCTCCCCCGCCTCGATCGAGTCACGCAGCGGCAAGTGGGTCGGTCCGCCCTGCATGCCGCGGACGAGCGTCACACCGTTGGCGAGGTACAGGAACAACACCGCCTCGGTGAATTCAGCCTGTTCCGGATTCGGGTAATGACCGTGCATCTCGGCAACGCCCGGCATCAGAAACTTGCCGCGCCCGTCGACGACGGCGGCATCGTCGGGGACATCGACCTCGAGCAAGGAGCCCATCTCGACGATCCGACCGCCGCGCACCAGCACCGTGCGCCCCGGCATGACGCGCTCGCGATCCATCGGGATGACGGTGACGTCGACGAAGGCGGTTACCGGACCGTCCGCGGCCGGCGCCGACCCGGCGACGGCAGGCGCATCGTCGCCGCCGGCGCAGCCGACGGCGACAGCAAGTGCAAACAAGGGAGCCAGCAAGTGTCCGGCGGCAGACTTCTTTCGCGAATCTCTCATGCGCCGAAGTTTAGTAGCCGGGCGTAAGGAACGCACGGAGCGCACGGAGACGCAGCCTCGCAGGCACCCCCACGGTGCCCAACACACCCCCTGGGGCAGTATCGTGGCACCTTGCCAAACGTGCTTCTTCCCCGCGGGACCCGCCGGGAGATTTCGGCCCGCGCCGCGGCGTCTTGCTTGCTGAATGGGCGTCGTTGCACTTTCATTGACGTATCTGTCCCCCGATCGAAACCGGCCGCATCCTGCGAGGTCTGAATGAGTGAAGTCACCAGGTATTCCAAGCGCGGCGCCGTCGGCGTCATCGCCATCGACAACCCGCCCGTCAACGGCCTCGGCCTGGCCGTACGCCAGTCCATCGTCGGGCACCTTACCGCCGCGCTCGCCGACGACGACGTCAAGGTCATCGTCATTCACAGCGACGGCAAGATGTTTTCGGCCGGCGCCGACATCAAGGAGTTCGGCACCGACCTGGCGTTCACCAAGCCGATGCTGATGGACGTGATCACCATGGTCGAAGACGCCGACAAACCGATCATCGCCGCCATACACGGCGTGGCCGCCGGCGGCGGGTTGGAACTGGCGCTTGGCTGCCACTACCGAGTAGCCGCGACGGACGCCCGCATCGGGCTGCCCGAGGTTACGCTCGGCATCATCCCGGGGGCCGGTGGAACGCAGCGACTGCCGCGCCTGGTAGGCATCCCGGCAGCACTTGACTTCATCGTGCAGGGCAAGTTGAACCCCGCCCCCAAGGCCCACGACGTCGGCTTGCTCGACGAGCTTTTTGAAGGCGACCCGGCCGACGCCGGCGTGGCGTTTGCCGAGAAATTGATCGCCGAGGGCGGCGCACCCCGGCGCACGCGCGAGCAGAACGAGCGCCTCGAGGCAGCACGCGGTACGACGGAGATCTTCGACGAGGCCCGGAAAACGGCCGCCAAGGTGGCGCGCGGCTTCACCTCGCCGCTGGCGGCGATCGAGTCGATCGCAAACGCCGCCAACATGCCGTTCGACGAAGGTATCGCCCGCGAGCGGGAGATCTTCGACGAATGCGTCGCCTCTGAACAATCTCAGGCGCTGCGCCACGCGTTCTTCGCCGAACGTGAGGTCGGCAAGATTCCCGACGTTCCCAAGGACACACCAACGATCGACGTGAACAAAGCGGCAGTGATCGGCTGCGGCACCATGGGACAGGGCATCGCCATGGCGTTCGCCAATGCCGGTATCCCGGTCAAGATCCTCGAGGTAGAGCAGGAGGCGCTCGACGCCGGGCTCGCGAAGATCGAAAAGACCTATGCATCGTCGGTGGCGAAGGGGCGGCTGAGCGAGGACGACAAGAATCACCTCCTGTCGACCATCGGCAGCACACTCGACTTTGACGACCTTGCCGACGTCGACCTCGTCGTCGAGGCCGTTTTCGAGAACATGGATCTGAAGAAGGAGATCTTCGGCAAGCTCGATGCGGTGTGCAAGCCGGGTGCGATCCTCGCCACCAATACGTCGACCCTCGACATCAATGAGATCGCCGCAAGCATTGGTCGACCCGAGAGCGTCATCGGCCTACATTTTTTCAGCCCGGCGCACATCATGCGGTTACTCGAGATCGTGCGCGGCGATAAAACCTCTAAGGAAGTCATCGCCACCGCGATGGGCTTGTCGAAGCGGCTCAAGAAAACCGGCGTGTTGGTGGGTGTTTGCGAGGGTTTCGTCGGCAACCGCATGCTGCTGGCCTACCTGCGGGAGTCGTACTTCCTGCTCGAAGAAGGCGCCCTGCCGCAACAGGTCGACAAGGCGCTGTTCGAATTCGGCTTGCCGATGGGACCGTTCACCATGCTCGACATGGCGGGCCTGGGAGTCGGCTACTTGATTCGCCAGAACCAAGCTGCGACCCGTGATCCCGAGGAGCGCTACTCCGACATCGAAGACCGCATCGTCGAGATGGATCGACTGGGCCAGAAGACGGGTGCCGGCTGGTATCGCTATGAAAAAGGCGACCGCAAACCGACCCCCGATCCCGAGATCGAGGCGTTGATCGTGGAGACCTCCACCAACCTCGGTATCAAGAGACGCGAAATTTCCGATCAGGAGATCATCGAGCGCTGCCTGTACCCGCTGGTCAATGAGGGCGCGAAGTTGCTCGAAGAGGGCATCGCCATCCGTTCCAGCGACATCGACGTCGTATGGCTGTACGGCTACGGCTTCCCCCGCTTCCGCGGCGGGCCGATGTTCTGGGCCGATTCTGTCGGCACCAAGGCCGTGTACGACAAGCTGGTCGCCTTCGAAACGGAGCACGGCGAGCTCATGAAGCCGGCGGCTCTACTCGGCCGCTTGGCCGAAGAAGGCAAGAGCTTCGGCGATCTGTAGCAGGCCGTGGTGAAAGTGTGATGGGTCTGGTTGAGGCGAGGAGGGGGCAGATGCAAGGCACGGTGCGGCGCTCCGCCCGAAACGTACCCGGCACTTCACGTCCGGCGGCCCGATAATGCCGGAATTGCCAGATATCGCCGTTTACATCGAGTGCCTCGAAGAGCGCATCTCGGGCGAACCTCTCGAGAAGGCACGGGTGCAGAGCCCGTTTCTGCTGCGTTCCTTCGATCCGCCGCTGTTCGAGGTCGAGGGCAAGACGGTGCGCGGCCTGCGGCGCATCGGCAAGCGCATCGTCTGGGAGCTCGACGACGACCTGTTCATGGTGTTCCACCTGATGGTCGCCGGCCGTTTCCGTTGGCGCCAACGCGGCGTCAAGGTTCCCGGCAGGAATGGACTGGCGGCGTTCGACTTTTCCACCGGATCGCTGCTGATGACCGAAGCCTCTTCGAAAAAGCGAGCCTCGTTGCACGTCGTGCGCGGCGAAGAGGCGCTCACCGAGCACGATCCGGGCGGCCTGGAGGTACAGGAGTCGTCGCTCGATCAATTCGCCGAACGGCTGCGCAGCAGCAACCACACGCTCAAGCGCTCGCTCACCTCACCACGACTGTTTTCGGGTATCGGCAACGCCTTTTCCGACGAAATTCTCCACGCCGCGCGGCTCTCACCACTCACCTGGACCTCGCGCCTCGACGACCAAGAGGTCGAGCGTCTGTTCACCGCCACGAACACTGTGCTCACCGAATGGCAGCGTCGACTCCGTGAGGAGGTCGGCGACGGCTTCCCGGAAAAGGTGACCGCCTTCAAGAAGGGCATGGCGGTGCACGGCCGCTTCAAGCAAGCCTGCCCTCGCTGCGGCGCCCCGGTCCAGCGCATCGTCTACGTCGCCAACGAAGCCAACTACTGCGCTCCCTGCCAGACGGGCGGCAAGGTGCTCGCCGACCGCATGCTCTCGCGATTACTGAAGGACGACTGGCCGCGCACGCTCGAAGAATGGGAGGAGCGCATGGGATGAGCGCGATCCGCCGCGCTCGGCCCATCTACAGCGCATGTCGACGGCGGCATGCAGTATCGTGAGCCCATGCAAGAAACAGGCACCCCCGACCTGACTGCAACCGTCGACTACGAAATGCTCCGCGAGCGCCGGCAGGATCCGTCGGTGGCCGTCGTCGATGTGCTGCCGGCAACCAGCTTCGCGCACAGCCACATTCCGGGGGCGATCAACCTGCCGCTCGCCGACGTTCGCGACCTGATCCACAAGGTGCTGCCGGACAAATCGCAAGAGATCATCGTGTACTGCGCGGGCATCACGTGAAACGCCGGTGAGCGGGCGGTGCGCCTGCTGAACGACCTCGGATACCGGAATGTCGCCGACTACGCCGGCGGCATCGCCGACTGGCTGGCACACGGCCAGACCGTCGAATCCGGGAGCCGGCGGCGCCGCGTACGCAAGGGCAGCCGCGGCGTGGCGGCGCTAGTACGACTTCGCTCGGGCGACCGGCGCCGAGGCCGTGAGCGCAACCATAGTGTCGATGGTGTTGTCGACGCGCTCGTTCTGAACCGGACGATCGGTGGACTGCTCTGTGCCTGGCTCGCACTGGTGATCGGTTTCGGCGCCGTGTACTGGCTGGCGTCGCTTTTCGGAGCCGTGTGGCTGGACGGCACGACAAGCCCGATGGACGGTGGTCTCGAGGACTTGCTCGCGGCGATCTATTTCAGCTTCGTGACCGCGTTGGCGATCGGCTACGGCGATATCAGCCCGTTGGGGCCGGCCCGCATCCTGGTCATCATCGAGGGCGCGGGAGCCCTCTTCATGTTCGGCCTGATCGTGTCCAAGCTCGTGTCACGCCGCCAAGAGGAGCTGCTCGAGGAAACCCACCGGATCGCCTTCGAGCAACGACTCGGTCGCGTGCGCACCAGCCTTCACCTCGTGCTCTCGGAGCTGGAAACCATCGCGGCGGCGTGCGCCGACGACTCCTTCTCCCGCTCCCGCATCCGGACTCGCGCCGAGAGCACCGTGGCGGTTTTCGAAGGCGAGCTGCAGACGGTTCACGACCTCTTGTATCACCCCGAGCAAATGCCCGACGAGCAGGCTCTCGAGTCGATCCTCGCCGGCATCGCCTCCATCCTCGAGG
>CBDUXW010000131.1:0-7712 GCA_965371275.1 uncultured bacterium
TTCCCGCCGTTCGGTTCAAGTTGTAGGCTCGATGACCGACTCGTAGTGAGCCGACCGTTCGTCGAAACGCAAGAGCAGTTCCTGCGCCACCGCCGGTACGACGGCGACTTCGTAGTCGTCGCCGGCGAAGGTGCGCACGGCGTCGATCGAACGGAACCGCATAATGGTCAGGAACTCGACCTCGTCGTCGAGGTCGCGACGCACCAGCCTCACGTCGATGTGCCCTTCGATTTCACGGCCCTCGATGTGAGGAAAGATCTCGGACCGCAGTAGGTTTTCGTAGGCAGCAGCATTGTCACGTGTCGTCCAGCCGCGCCAAAGTCGGGTGATCATTGTCCCTCCGTCCACTCGATCTCGACGTCATCGCGATCGCCGAGGGCGCCCTCGAGAGTTGCCGTCAAGGCCGCCGACGCGCCGCGGCCCTTCTGCAATTCGAGCGTCTCGCGGGTGAGATAGTAATCCGTGTCGTCTTCCGACTCCTCCTCGAGGTTATCGATCAGGAACTTCAGGTCGTCTTCGGAAATCGACCCGAGGGGCGACCCGCTTTCCTTTTCACGTAACTCGATCATCCAACGCTCCTTTCGACTCCAGTCATTTTCAGGGCCTCAGCCTATCGTGTCTGAACTCACGCCGCGTTGGCGGTTCGGTTGACGATGGAACTCAAGAGCGTCGGCCGCGCATCGCTTGAATATTGCGGCTGTGGGTGTCGGTGTAGAAAGACTGCATCTCGCCTCCGGGCGGCTCATCGACGCCGTGCATCAGCGACCGCAGGTAGGAGACAGTTTCCGCGATCAACTCTCGGCCTCCCAACCGCCCGTGCGAGGGGATCACGTGGGTCAGGCCGTCTACGTGCGCCCACCTCGTCAACTCATCGATCCAGCCCTGGACGGCCACTCCGTCGTTGACTATCGGCAACGGCGTCTCGACGGCGTCGGCGGCGAGCCAGGCTCCCCATTCAGGTATCCAGCCGACCACGGAGTCCTGGGTGTGGCCGGGCAAATGATGTAGCTCGAGCGTGGCCCCGCCCAGCTCGATGCTCAACGTATTCCGGAACACTCGTGTCGGCGGCACCAATTCGACGTCATCCCAAACTCCGGGCTGGGCTGCCTTCTTTTCCGCCAACTTCGCGGGAACGTCCGCGACGAAACGCTCGCCGGCGATTCCGTGGGCCACGACCTCTTCGGGCACGGGCGCGCCCCCGGTGCCCCAGACGTGGTCCCAGTCGGCGTGGCTGTACACAACCAGCATGGGCACGCCGGCAACGAGATCGCCGACCACCGACATCTGGGTCGGGTGCGCCAAGGTGTCCCAGACAACCGCGCGTTCGGACCCGACGACGACCGCCGATCGAACGTCGAAGTCGTCAAGCTCCGTCTCGAGCAAAAAGAGACCCGGGATGGGCTCGCGAACGCTGGGAAGCCCGATCATCCGAGGGCAGCCGATCCGCTGGGGCATCCAGACAACGGGCTACGGCTCCACGGAGACGCCGTGCCAGAACGCCACGCGTCCTTTGATTTCCGCTGCGGCATCCTTGGGCTCGGGGTAGTACCAGGCGGCGTTCTTGTTCTCCTGCCCGTCGACCATCACGTTGTAGTACGAGGCTTGGCCCTTCCACGGGCACATCGAGTGGTGGTCGCTGGGTGTGACGAGCTCCATGTTGACGGCGTCGAGCGGAAAGTAGTGATTCCCCTCGACGACCACGGTGTCGTCACTTTCGGCGATCACCTGCCCGTTCCACGTGGCCTTCATGCTTTGCCCTCCTTGGTGGTGGCTAGCGGCCCGACCTGTCGCCGCGGCGGCGCCAAAATGCCGATGCCGCACAGTGCGTCGTCGGCTCGCTGATTGTAGGGTTGCCCGACCGTTAGCTCCCTGCGTACAGCGCCTTCGTCGGTGTGATCTCCACCTTCCCGTAAGCTTCCGCTTGATCGGCGGTCTCCTGCTCCACCGAGGCGCCGTACTTGGCCGCCACTTCGCTCACCGGGTAGCAAAGCTCGTCGTTTTCCGGCCGATAGCCCATCATCAAGACGACGCAGGGGCCGTCGCCGGCGCCGACGAACACGTGGTTGGTGTTCGCCGGGCAGTGCACGAAATGTCCTGCCCGCAGGTGCCGCTCCTCGTCTTCGACCAGCAGGATGCACTCACCCTCGACGACGTAAAAATCCTCCTGCGCGTTCTCACGGTGGTAGAGGCACGCGGGAACTCCGGGCTGCATGACCCGCAGGTGCACGCCGATCTGTGGGAATCGTGTCTGTCCTTCAAAACGACAGCCGGCGCCAAACCGATCGGTTTGCATCCACGTCGCCTCCGAAACATGAAGGGCGAACCAGCCGTCGGTGGTTACCGTCTTGCCTTGTTCCGTCTCTTCCAGTTGCGCTTCTTCGATCATCGTGTGCTCTCGCTTCTTGTTCCCGGCACCAGGGTGCCGACAAAGTGGCGTCTACAACTCAACCGACCGGCATCACCGGCTTGATCGCCGCTGACTCGGCCGTTCGCTCAATGAAAGTCTCTGCTTTGCACCCGCTCCGGTTTCGCATACTCGCGTGGATCCCAGAGTTTGTCGACGATAACGTGCACCACACCTTCGGCGGCTTGAACCTTGCCGGTGACACCCAAGAACGAAAGCGTACGCGCCGGCACGGTGAACTGCTCGTACACACTCGGCCACAGGATCGTGTTCACGAAGCCGGTCTCGTCTTCCATGGTCATGAAGACGACGCCCGAGGCAGTGCCGGGGCGCTGGCGACAGATCACGATACCGGCGTAGTCGATGGTTCTCCCGTCCGGTATGCCGGCAACCGTGCGCGCATCGGGCAAACCCTTCTCGGTGAGCTCCTTGCGAAACGGCTCGAGCAAGTGGCTGCGCGCCGAATGATGCATGGTGCGAAAGTCCCAGGCGATAGTTTCGACGTCACTGAGCGAAGCGAACGCCGGCGTCGGCTCACCGAGCGGCAGGTCGGGTTCGGCAACACGAGCAACCGGCCCCGCTCCCTCGCCGCCCGCCGCCAGCATGATCTGCGGCCGTCCCGCCTTTTTCATTCCCTCGACCTTCCACAGTGCCGCCCTGCGGTTTTCCTTGAGGCTGTCGAAAGCACCGGCCTCGGCGAGCAGGCGCATGGATCGATCCGCCAGGCACGTGCGGGCGGCGAAGTCGTCGATCGAAACAAAGAGCCGCCGAGCGGCTGCGACGTCTTCGTTACCGGGCGACGTTTCTGAAATGCCCTCTCGCGCCCGTTGCCGCGCCATCACCAGCATTGCTTCCTCGATCTTGTCGCCCTCGTCTTCACGCAGGCCTTTGACGTAGCGCAGCCCCATGCGCACGGCGAAGCCTCCGGTCGAGTGCTCACAGGTTTCCATCGTGCAGTTCCACAAGCTGTGCTGCACATCGACCGGGCGCACCACGAGGCCGTGGCGCTTGCCGTCCTGCACCACGGTGGCCGGGGTGTAAAAGCCCATCGGCCAGGAGTTGAGCAGCGCGCAGGTGAACTCGGGCAGATAGTGGCACTTCAGGTAAGCCGTGGCGTAGGCGATGAGCGCGAAGCTGGCGGCGTGCGAGTTGTGAACGACGAAGTCGTTTGCGAGGAAGTTGTGGTTACCCTCGATCTCGAGGTCGTACGTCATGCGGGGGCCAACTCGCTCGATGGACTTGATCCGGTCCCAGTACAGGTCCGAGGTAGCAAGACGAGCCAGATCTTCAGAATCAAAGTGCTGTGCCAGGCGCTCGATAACCGAGCGACGAAACCCCTTCTTGTTTCCGCTTCTTGCTTGGATCTCGCGCATCCCTAGGCCGGTTGCACGGCCGATATCTACCCAGCTGGTTCCGGCGGCATCCCGTTCGCGGCGGATGACATCTCGAACCTCGACGGGTATGACGTCCTTCGACATGCGGCCGTTTCTAGGCGCTGCGAGCTCACGCGCTCGCTGTCGCTTTTCCGCACTCAGAAAACGGCGGCTGATGTGATCGTAAAAGCGCTTCAGGTTCTCGTTACCCGTTATCGTGACGACATATCCCGTAACAGTTTTGCCTCGATAGGGCCGGACGCGCTGATAAATCCTCGCCACGATGGAGAGACGTAACAACAAGTGTTGGATCTCGTCAGCAAGCTGACGAGACGCAGTGTCATACGCAGCATGGGAACTGCTAACTGAGATATGACCATCCCCGTCCCATAAACGTGCCAACAGGAGGCAGATGTCGGATTCTCGAAGCTCAAATACCTCCGGCGGGAGGCTCTTTTTGTGCGCGCCATCGCCCCATATGCCCAACTGCCGTACCCACTCCACAGCTTTGGCCGGCCGGGAGATGTCTTTACGACGGACACGAATGCTGAAACAGTTTCGATGACGTTCGACGACTGCACAGGTGTTGCCAAATCGCTCCACGGAGCGAACGAACTCGTCCCGGTGCTCCGGGTCGGTCGTATAGAAGTAGAAAGTGCTTGGATGACAGAGATTTCCTTCGGCGATCAGATCGGCGAGGACGATGATCTTGTGGCGCGGCCAGTGTTTGCGGTCCGGTAACGGCAACGAGCGTGACGCTGCAACCGCGTCGTCAACCTTCAGCTCACCGAGTTTGCGCCAGCCAAACATCGTTAGAAATGGATGCTCGGCAGTTGCTTCGATCTCCCGACCCAAAGCAGTGTGCAGTCGGAAGACCGTTTTGACGCCACTCTTCTTCACCGCGACGATGCGACGTTTCTCGATGCGCAGATCGCTGTTGCAGGAAAGCGTGGATTTCGCGTGTGCTCGACCCTCAACCAGGTCTTCGATGGTGACCCAGCGTCCCGTATCAGCATCGATGATGCGCGTCTCACCCGCAACGCACTCCGGAAAACCATATTCACCGAAACCGCGAATTTGCTCGAAAACGCGCTCCGCGAATTCTTCCTTGATGCCCTTGGCCATCATGCGTGAGATCAGCCGGCCGCGGTGGCGCTCGAGCTTCCCGGTTTTTTTCCACGCCGCCATGTCGCGGCGTAGCTGGTCGGCTTCGCCGGGGCTGTAGTCGGCGGCGACCACGGCGAGCCTCATGACCTGCTCCTGAAAGAGCGGTACGCCGAGTGTCTTGGCGAGCACCGGTTCGAGGCACTCGTGCGGATAGTCGATCGGCTCCTCGCCGGCCCGGCGGCGTAAATATGGGTGCACCATGCCGCCGGTGATCGGGCCTGGCCGTACGATGCTGACCTGGACGACGAGGTCGTAGAACTTGCGCGGCTTGAGACGCGGCAGCATCGACATCTGGGCGCGCGACTCGATTTGAAACACACCGACGGTGTCGGCCGCGCAGCACATGTCGAATGTGGCTTCGTCGGCGGCGGGAATCGACGCCATGTCGAGATCGATGTCGCGGTGCCGACGCATCAGATCGAACGCCCGGTGTAGTTGCGACAACGCACCGAGCCCGAGCAGGTCGACTTTGAACAGACCGAGGGCCTCGACATCGTCCTTTTCCCACTGGATGACCGTGCGGTCGGCCATGGCGCCGTTCTCGATCGGCACCAGGTCGTGCACCGGCTCGTGCCCCAGCAGGAAGCCACCGGGATGAATCGACAGGTGGCGCGGAAAGCCCTGCACCGCGTTGGCCAGGCGCACCAGGTGCTCGTGTACTTTGGCACGCGGATCGAGGCCGGCGTGAGCTAGTGCGTTGTCGTCGACGCAGTCGTAGCGGCTCAAGAACTTGGCCAGCCGGTCGAGCGAGGTTTCGGCCACTCCCAGCACCTTGCCGACGTCGCGCACCGCCGACTTGGGCCGGTAACGGATGATCACCGCCACCATGGCGGCGTGGTCACGGTCGTACTTTCCATACACGTGTTGGATGGCCTCTTCGCGGCGATCGTGCTCGATGTCGAGATCGATGTCGGGCGGCTCGGCGCGCTCACGCGACAGGAAGCGCTCGAACAGCAGCCCCATACGCACCGGATCGACCGCCGTCACCCCGAGGCAGTAGCAAACTGCCGAGTTGGCCGCCGACCCTCTGCCCTGACAGATAATTCCCCGCTCCTCGCAAAACCGCACCAGCTCCCACATGGTGAGGAAATAACCGGCGTATTCGAGCTCTTCGATGAGCGCCAACTCCTTGTTGAGCTGATTGACCACCCGCACGGGGATGTGACCCTTGTCGCCATACGGGCCGACATTGTCCTGATAGCGGCGTTTGGCACCGTCGAGGGTCAGATAGCGCAGCCACTCGTCGGTGGTCGTGCCGTCGGGCAAACGCTCGGCGGGGTAGCGATAGCGCAGCTCGCTCATCGAAAACGTGCAGCGCTCGGCAATCTCGAACGTGCGGGCGACAGACACCGCGTCGTCGCTGAAGCGGCGCACGAAGGCGTCGGGCGACAGCAGTGAGTGCTCGGCGTTGACGCGGATGCGGCGTCCGGCTTCGGAGAGCTTCACGCCGTGGCGAATGCAGCTCAGTACGTCCTGCACGTCGCGACACGCCGGCGAATGATAGAGCACCTCGACCGCCGCCACCGTCGGCAGACGCCATGTGCTGACGCGCTCACGGAGCCGCCGTTCCTGGCGCACCTCTTCGGCGACGGAGTGGCGAGCAACGACGGCGAAAAGCCGGTCGTTGAAAGCCTCCTTCAATAGAGGAGCAACAATCTCGACCGCCGGCTTCCGGAGAATTTCCGCCGTCGCGGGCGTGCCGGCGCCGACCGGTGCACGCGCCGGCGCGCCGTCGTCCCGCCGCGTCAGCAAGCTACGCTCGCCGCCCCACAGGGCAATCAAACCTTCGGCGTGCTCGCACACCTCCTGCCAGCTCACCAGGCTCTCGCCCTTGGGAGAGCGGCGCCGTCCCTTGGTGATCAGGCGGCAAAGATTCTTGTAGCCGGCACGGTTCTCGACCAGCAGCACCAGCGTCGATACGTCAGGCCGCTCGAATTGAGCCCCCGGCTTGGCGGTGGGTCGGCTGCCGGCGCGAATCTGCCCGAGCAGCGAAACGCCGGGGTGCGCTACCGTCATTTCGGCACCGACGATCAGGTGCAAGCCCTTCTCACGCGCCGCGAGATGCGCCTGCACGACCCCGTACAACCCGTCGCGGTCGGTCACCGCGATCGACCGCAACCCCAGATGGCCGGCCTGCTCGATCAGCTCGGCCGGATCACTCGCCCCTTCGAGAAACGAAAAATTGCTCTTGCACCACAGCGGCGCGTAAACCTGCCCCAACTCGTGCCTCGCTTGCTGCGCCGCAAGTGACGAACATTGGCGTGCTGGTCACAAAAGTGGCCGACGTTGTCGCGCCTCATCAGTCCACCTGTCCCTGGAGCATCCAACGTCTCCGATGCCGGTCGTAATAAATCCACAGCACATCACCACGCTGGGTTTCGACGAAGTAGTACTCGCGATGCACCTCGCGTACCCACCAGCCGCCCGACACCACGTACGGCCCGCGCATCCGCACCGCCGGGCCCTGTTCCAGCCCGCGAATGAGCCAACCGTCGGGCTCGTGGCGCTCACGGGCCGGTAGCTGCACGGCCTTCGCGAAGACGCGGCGCACCAGCGGCGGCATCAAACGTTCGATGGTTACGGCCAGCTTTGCCCTCTCCTGCGGCTCCCAGGTGAACGACGCTTCCGGCAAATGGGCCTCACGCGGCTTGGCCCACACCACCGACTCGCGACCGAACTCGGCACGCACTCGAGCCAAGGCCCGGTCAGCGGCGCCGAGGTCGCGCTTGGGCTGGTTCCAGAACAACTCGAGCTGCTCGTCGCTCACC
>CBDUXW010000132.1:0-7707 GCA_965371275.1 uncultured bacterium
ATGTCGACAACTCGTACCGTGCCGCTACTGACCCGCACCGGATAACCGCCGGGAAGCCCCTCGGGCCCGGGCACATGCAGCCGCCGGCTCGCCGACCCGAGCAGGGCACGCACGAGACGTGCGGCCGACGTTGCGCTCAACCTCCCCCAGGCCGGCCCCGTCGGTATCGGAAAGGCCCGCAGCACGAGCGCCGCGGCGTCGACGGCGTCGGTCACGTCTTCGCCTAGATGCTCGACACGCACGAAAAATGGCGGCCCGGCGGCGTCTTCGCCGATAGCCTCCGCCGCGGCAAACGCCGCGGCCTGCAGCGCGTGGTGGGCCACGAGCGTCACATCGATCTCCGTCGCCGGCACTCCGAGATGCTCGCCCGTCAGGAGCTGAACCTTCGGAACGATCTCGTCGAGGTTCCCGATACCGCAGGTCGGCGCCTGCGCACACCTGTCCAGGACACAGTTGACGACGTCGGGAAAAGATCCGGTGAGCACCGCGCCCGTGAACGCCGCGGCGCTGATTTCGCGCATGAAATCGAGGGTCAACGCCAAATGGAGCGGCAACCAGGCGCCGAACCCGGCCGCCTGCAGGCGTCCGGCGGGCGCCTCCGGCAGCATGTCCAGCAGCCACCAGGTCTGCAGCGAGGCCGTATTGATGACGACATCGGGGCGGGTGCTGGCGAGCAGATCGCGCAGCATCCCTTCGCGCCGCAGATCGACGCTGTGGAACACGAGGTCCGCCTGGCGCCGTTCGACCAGGGCCCCGAGCCTCGCCAGGTTGACGCGCTCCGTACCGCGCCGCGCCGAGCGGCCGCAGGCGATCACCCGTTCAACCGCCGGCTCGACGGCCAGACGGTCGAGTAAGGGCCCGCCCAAATTGCCCAGGCCGATGATGAGAACCGTGCCACTCACAGAAAGTCTCGCGCCGCCTGAAGGCTCATGCTGTCGCCGCATCCTCGCGATATGCCGCTACTCCGCAGGCACGCGTCGCAGCGCCTCAGCTCTCGTTGATCGCCGCTAGTATCTTGCCGAAAAACTCGCCGGAGCCCCCCTGGATCCAGCGTACGACGATGACCAGATCGTTTGCCTTGTCGACGTAGATCAAGTTGCTGCCGGCGCCATTGAAGGTAACGACGGTCTCCGGCGCCGCTGAAATTGAGCGTCGCACCTGGCCGTCACGCTCGACGTCGCGGTTCAGGAACCAGTTCATGAAGCCGTACGTCGGATTTGCAGGTCCGGGCGTACGCGCCATCTCGATCCACTCCTCGGAAATGATTTGCTCACCGTCCCACACGCCGTCGTTGAGGAACAGGTAGCCGAAGCGCGCCATGTCACGGGCGCTGATGTGCATGCCGCCGCCCCAGTGGCCGCCACCGCTGACCGATTGCATCATTTGGCCGTCGATGTCGACCCACGAATTTCGGTAGCCGTGCCAGCGCCAGGTGTTGGAAGCACCGATCGGGTCCATGACGTACTTGCGCAACACTTGCGGCAGCGGCTCGCGCCAGACATTGAGGGCGACGAGCGCCAGCAAGTTCACGCGCACGTCGTTGTACTCGTACACGGTACCGGGCTCCGACAACGGGACGTTCTGGATGTCGATCCACGACGCCGGGCCGCCCTCGGCGTTGCGCCGAGCCGGGCGGTCGGCCCAGGCGGGCATGTCAAACAACGTGCCGCGCCAGTCGCTGGTCTGGCGCAGCAAATCGTCCCAGGTGATCTTGCGGTTGTGCTCCGTGGCAAAGTGCTCGGCGGTCGGCATGTAGTCAAGGGCGAGGTCGTCGAGGCTGCGGACCATGCCCCGGTCCCAGGCCAACCCGACCGTCGTTGAAAGGAACGTCTTGCTGACGCTGAACGTCATGTCGACCTTCCCGGTTTCACCCCATTCGGCTACCACATAGCCGTCCTTCACTACCAAACCGCTCATGCCGGCGCGCACCGTGGTCGGTCCGAAGAGCTCGAACAAGGGCTCGCTGCCGAAGCTCTGCGCCGTGAGCCAGGCGCCGAGATCGCGATCGGCGGGGTTCTGATTGGCGAGCGCAAAGTCGATGGCTTCCTGGAGCACCGCCGCGTCCATCCCCATCTGCGCGGGCGGGCGCGCTTCCCACTCGCCACGGGGAGGGAAATACGTGCTCTGCCCGGCTTCCGGCACCGGCGTGGAGGCCGCAGTAACAGCAAACACGGCGGAGAACGTGGTGGCCAACGCCAATGCCAACAGCCAGGACAGCCAACGATGTTCTTTGACGAGGGACTTCATCGGGAATGCCTCCGGTCGACGGGGAACCGTGGGCGCAGGATAGTACAGTGGGCACGCTGGCTTCCAGGAGGCCCCGCGGCGGCGCAAACCCCCGACACGCTCGTGTTTCCACTGTACGGCAGGAAGACCTGCTGCTACTGTTTTCGGCGCCGCGATGTTCGTCATCAACGACCGCACGCAACAAACGAAAGCGTCAAAATGGGGACCCCGCACAATCCAGAAGCGCTGCAGGTCGTCGAGACCGCCAAGCGGGCCGGGCGCATCTACGAGGACTCCCAGAACCACGTCTGGTTCGCGCCCACCGACCATCCCATATTCAGCGCCGTCACCATGGTCGCAGGACCGGTGAGCCGGCAGATCGAGGCCGGACTCCTGGTTACCGGCGTCGACGGCGCCCGTCGATTCGCCGAGGTGTCTCCGGCGGGCGAGCAGTTCCTCGCTGAGCACGCCGAGGCCGTCGCCTCGATCGCTCTATGGCTCGCGCAACTGCTCCCCGACGAAGACGAGGCGCCGGCCTGACCGCTTCCCGAAAATCAGCCGTCGGGTTGATCGAGCTCCTCGATACGGTAGAGGAAGCGGCGGCCGCGCAGGTAAAGCTCGTTGCCGACGATCGCCGGCGAGGCCTCGAAGCCGTCATCGAGCATATTCGTAGCCAACACATTGAACGCCCCACCTGCATCGATCACCAACGTGGCGCCGTCGCGATCGGCGATGTACACACGACCGGCGGCGCCGACCGGCGACGCATAAACGTCCTGCAATCCATCAAGCCGCTGCGGGCCGTAAAGTAGTTCTCCACGGGCTGCGTCGAACACCGTGAGGATGGGCGAGTTGCTCTTCAAGAAGTACAGGTTGTCACCGTACAGCAGTGGCGACGACACATACGGCGTGTCGCGGTTGTACTCCCATAGAATCGCCGCCGAGTCGCCAATGTCGCCGCGGGCGGCGGCCAAATTCACGGCGCGTAGCGCGTTGCCGCGGTAGCCGCTCATCAAGAACACGACGCCGTTCGACATCACCGGCGACGGAATCGGATTCGTGGTCAGCCCCGGTCCCTCCCAGATCAACTCGCCGGTATCGAGATCGTAGGCGTTCGTCCGCCGCTCACCGGCGGTGATTACCTGCGTGCCGCCCGGCGTCTCGACCACCAGCGGCGTGGCCCACGATTCGGGTTCGTTGCGCGATACGCGCCAGAGCTCGTCGCCGCTGCTCTTGTCGAGCGCGGCGATGAAGGAATCGCCCTGGTGGTCCCATACGACGACGATCTTGTCGTCATGAAGAACCGGCGTCGAACCCTCGCCGAAGCCGCCGCGGATGCGCATCTCGCCGAAGTCGACGTCCCACACGCGCTCACCCTCCATCGTGTAGGCGTACAGACCGCGCGAGCCGAAGAACGCGAACACGTGCTCACCATCGGTGATCGCCGAGGCGGAAGCCCAGCTGTTGTTCTGCTGCTTGCCTTCGTGCGGGGACTCGATGCTCGCCACTTGCTCCCAGACGACGGACCCGTCGGCGCGATCGAGGGCGATCACCGTGAAGGCCATCGTCGACGGCGGAGCGCCGCGGCCGCCACCCCGACGCCGCTGACCGCGCTGGTCGCCGGGTGGTGGGGCGTCCTCGACAAAAGGCCCACCGCTCGGCCGGTCGAACGGCGCAGCAGCAACCGGCGCCGGCGAACTCGAGGCGATAGGCACCGCTGCCAGCACGAAGATCCGATCTTCCCAGACAATCGGCGACGCAAAGCCATCGCCGGGGATCTCCGTTTTCCAAACGATGTTGTTGTCCTCCGACCACTCGATGGGCGGGTTACCGAGCGGCGCGACGCCGCTGGCCAATGGCCCTCGCCACTGGCCCCAGAATCGCTCGTCGTTGACTTCGGGAGCGCCGGCAACGGTTGACGCCAGCGTGGCAACAGCGAGCGCCGTACATCCCAGCACGGCAAAGAGCTTACGCATCGGGGTTCCTCGGGTCGGGGGCACGTCGTAGTCCGGTTGGCGCAGTATCTTAGCGTTTCGTCCGATCAGAACGTAGTGTGCCTGTTCATGAGTAGGTTAACGCTTACACCAAAATCGATGTCCTAGCGCGATGTTCGCAGGAATCGTGACGATCGCACTGCTGCTGCCCATTGCAGGCTCTGCAGCGGCCCCGTCTGTCGCCGCCAACGAGGGCCCCGGCGCGCCTGCCGCGTCCAGCCTCCAAGCCGCGACCGCAAGCAAGCGCGCTCGCTTCAGCCTCGGCGTGGCGGGCTCGGTGTACAGCGAGCGCTCGGAACCGGGGCTCGAGGGAACCACAATCGCCGGCGCCGTGTCTTTCACCGGCCGGGTAACGGAGCGTATCAGCGTCATCGTAGAGGGCGGGCGCGCCCGGTTTTTCGGCGACCATCAGGCCGGCCATCGCGATTTCTTTCTCAGCGGCCTCGTCGGCGTGCATGCAACGCCCGGGCCGTCCGGAGTCGTGGTGCTCGTCGGCCCGACGCTGCTGCATTCACAGCTGCACTCTCACTTCGCCGACCTCGACACCAATCGCCTGGCGCTGAGCGTCGGGCTCGATTACGTGTGGCTGGTCGGCGCTCGGGTCGCGATCGCGGCGACCTGGCGCTCCGATTTCAGCTCCGGGATCAGCGTGCACCGCCCCGGCGCCGCCGTCCGGGTGCGCTTCTAGACCACGCTCCTCAACTGCCGACGAAGCTCCCCCGACGCCGACGCACGAGCGGGGCTGCCTGTCGGCCTTACTCCGTGCCCGTTCCGGCGTACACGATGCGCCAGATCCGGCCGCCCACGTCATCGGAGATGTAGAGGCTGCCGTCGGGACCCACGGCGAGCCCGGTCGGTCGGTGGTCGACGTTGCCGAAGCCCTCGATGGGCCTCTCGCCACCGAAGCCATCGGCGAACTGTTCGTAGTCCCCAGCCGGCAACCCGTTGCTGTCCATCTCCACGAACGAGATCTGAAAGCCGTCCTGCGGCAAGGGGGCCCGGTTCCAGGAGCCGTGCCAGGCGATGAACGCGCCGCCACGATAGCGCGCTGGGAATTGTGAGCCGGCATAGAACACGAGATCGTTCGGCGCCCAATGTCCGGGGAACGCGAAGATCGGCTCGCCGAAGTCGGCGCAGCGACCGACCTGTCGGCCGTCGCCACCGTATTCGGGTGACAGAATTCGGTTGTCTTGGAAAAGGTCCCAATAACAATACGGCCAGCCGAAGTCGGCACCCTCCTCGACCAGGAGAAATTCTTCCGCCGGCAACTCGGCACTCTGCTCGTCATTGAAGTATTCGGGCCACAGCGTCGCCAACGAGTCGCGGCCGTGCTGCAAGGCGTAGAGCTGCCCGGCGTCGCGGTTCCAGTCGAGGGCGACGGCGTTGCGAATGCCGGTAGCGTACTTGGCGGCGTCCGCGACAGTCTGTCCCGGAACGGCCGCGGCGAAGCGCAGAATGCCGGCCTGCCACTCGAGCTGCGGGCACGGGTCAGCGCCCGGCGACCCGGGCGTACGTGATTCCTGCTGACAGGCGTTGGAAGGCCCCCCGACGCCGACGTAGACATTGCCTTGATCGTCGAACGTGAACGCCTTGTTGGCGTGTTGCCCCTGCCGCTCGAAGGTGATCATCTCCTCGATTTCCGCCGTCGGCACGAGCTCTCCGGCAGTCAACGCCACACGATGGATGGCTACGTCCGTACCGATGTACAGGTAGCCATCGTGAATACCCATGCCGGTGCCGGCGCCGATCGGCGCGAAGCTCTCGACGATCTCGGCCGTGCCGTCGCCGTCGGCGTCGCGCAGCGCCCACACCGAGTCCGGCGTCTCGGCTGATGCTTCCTGCCCACGCCGGCGACGCGCCTGTTGGCGCATGACGTATACGTCGCCGCTCTCGGTGACCGCCAGGTGCCGGGCGCGGCCGAGCCCGTCGGCAAAGACGACGCCGCAAAACCCCTCCGGCAACGTCAGCCCGATCTCCGGCGCACAATCGAACGTCGGCGGTGTGAAGTCGGTGGTCTCGGTAGCCGGCTCGTCGCCGCCCGGAGAGCCGCAGGCGCCGATTACGATGAGCATCAACAAAGCCACCGGGAGTGACGTGCGCAGCGCCTTTTCAGCGTTCATCCTGTTTCCTCACCATTGGGGATGCCGTGTAACCGTACGATGTTCATGAGGGTCGTACCGGCGGCGCCGTATCCGGGAAAAACGGCCGCAAGGCCGAGTCGGGTACCGGGCGCGTAAAGTGGCTGACGGCAAAGAATAGCACCAGGCTCACGCCCACCCCCGGGAAGATCGGGTCGAGACCCCACGGGTAATCCGGCCGTAAGATCCACCAGATGAAGAAGCTGGCGAAGCCGCCGATCATCGACGCGATCGCTCCGGCCGCGGTGCCCCCACGCCAGTTGAGACCGACAACAACCGGAACGAAGAAGAACGACGCAACAATCTTCGTGTACTCGAGCACGACCTCCTGCACCAGGCCGAGCTCGACAAAGGCGAGGCTGATCGGCACGCTGCCGACGAGCAAGACGCTCCAGCGATTCACCGCCAGCTTTTGTTTCTCCGTAGCCTGCGGGCGCAGAAACTTGCCGTACAGGTCGTGGGACAGACCGGCGGCGCTGATAACCATGACCGAGTCGCAGGTGCTCATTATGGCCGACAGGGCGCCAACGAGCAGCAACGACCCCGCCACCGGCGTCAACACTTGCAGCGCCATGATGCTGCTCGCCAAAT
Source organism: uncultured bacterium (assembly GCA_965371275.1). Taxonomy (GTDB): domain Bacteria; phylum Acidobacteriota; class UBA890; order UBA890; family UBA890; genus CBDCBL01. Next base: position 6,950 of record CBDUXW010000132.1, read on the forward strand.
CAGCGCTCGGCAGGCTGGGAAACAACACCCGCATGCTGAGGCCGGCGATCATGATGGCGCTGGCCATCAACGCCTGGAACACGAAGGCGATGCCGATGGCCAGACGCACCGTGGCCACGTCCCGCATCGCGTAGATGCGGGCGATCTGGTACGGCGCGGCGGCGATGCTCAACGAAAACGCCAGGCAAAACACCAGCACCTCACGCGGGCCGAAGTACCAGCCGACCAGCCTGGGATCGATGCCGGCAAGCATCTGACCCATTACCTCGAAGCCGCCGGCGCGATACCACAGCAGGGGGATCGCAACACAAAAGGCCGCCGCCATGACGAGCGCTTGGACGAAGTCCGTGTAGATGCTGCTGCGCATGCCCCCGAGCCAGGTGTACACGATCGTCAGGCCGGCGATCCCGACAACGCCGCTGGCGTACGGCCACTGAAACAACGCCTGGAATATGATCCCGCCGGCCTGATACTGAGCCGACAGATACACGGTGTAGGCCACGACGATCAGCACCGCCGAGAGAACACGCGCCGTCTCCGACGCGAAGCGAGCGGCGAAGTAATCGGGCACGGTAACGCCGCCGAAGGCGTGCAACTTGGGCGCCACCCACACCGCCGCAACTACCCAGCCGAGCCACACTCCCGGCCAGATCCACGCCCACGACACGCCCGTCAAGTAGTGAAACCCCACCGTTCCGACCACGGTTCCGGAGGACATTTGCGTCGCCGCCAGCGTCGCGCCGCCGACCAGCGCCCCC
>CBDUXW010000133.1:0-7678 GCA_965371275.1 uncultured bacterium
CGTCTTCGCTCCAGCCTACGCCTACTCTCCCGGCGCCAGGCCGAACGCAGTGAGTACGGCACTGCTGCTTGGGACCTACGAATCCACGTATTAAGGTGTCGCCACCATGAAGAGAATGTTCGCCGGAAAGCGCCTCCTCGCACTCGGTATCGTCGGCCTGGGAACGGCCGTCGGTGGCGTGACGCTGTCGGTCCCCGCCCTGCCGGGCGCCGCCCAGGCGCTTCAGGAACCCGCGGGTTGGCCGCAGTGGGGCGGCCCCAACCGTGACTTCATCGTCGACGGACCGCCGCTCGCCGACAACTGGGAAGAAGGCGGCCCGCCGGTCATCTGGAGCCGGCCGCTGGGCGCCGGGCACTCGGCGATCGTCGTCGACGACGGCATGTTGTTCACGATGTACCGCATCGGCTCGGCGACGCGCAGCGGCCCGTGGAACGAGGAAGAAATCGTCATCGCCCTCGACGCCGCCACCGGCGAGACGGTGTGGGAGCATGCCTACCCGTCGGGAATCGAGAACTTCGACTTCGGCGCCGGCCCCCATTCCACACCCCTGGTGGTCGGCGATCGGCTGTTCACCATCGGTACGCAGAAACAATTCTTCGCGTTCGACAAGCGCAGCGGCGAGATCCTCTGGCAGTACGACTTGGTGGCCGACTTGGGCGCCCCTCCCCTGCAGCTGCGCCCCATCGTGACCGCGGGCTACGGCTGCAGCCCACTGGCCTACAAGGACATGGTCATCTGCACTGTCGGCGGGCCCGGCCAGTCGATCGTGGCGTTTCGTCAGGACGACGGCGAGATCGTCTGGCGCGGTGGGGACTTCCTGTACTCCAACGCGCCGCCGGTGTTGATCAACGTCGACGGCCGCGATCAGCTCGTGATCGTCGGCGGCGCCACGGTTAACGGCATGGACCCGGACACCGGCGCCGTGCTGTGGGCCGTGCCCCACGATCCCGGCAACGACCTCAACATGACCCAGGGGCTATGGGGCGACGGCAACACGTTGTTCGTGTCTTCCGGATACCGAAGCGGCAGCCGCGCCTTGCGCTTGTCACGCGACAACGGCGTCACCGAGGTTGAAGAGCTCTGGTACAGCGAGGCGACGGACCTGTTGTTTCTCAACAGGATTCGCGTCGGCGACTGGGTGTACGGAACGGAGGGCATGTTCGGCCCCAAGTTCATGGTGGCGCTCAACGTGGTGACCGGCGAGCCGGCGTGGCGTGAGCGCGGCTTCGGGCACGCCAGCATGCTGTACGCCGACGGCAAGTTCATCATCATGGACGAAGACGGCGACCTGTTGCTTGCCGAGATGTCGCCGGCGGGTTACCGCACGCTGTCCCGAGCATCGATCTTCGACACGACTTCGTGGACGGTCCCCACTCTGGTCGGCACCACGCTCTACGCCCGCGATCGTCAGAAAATCGTCGCCCTGGACCTGGGCGCTGGATAGCGAACAGCCGGGCCGCCGAGATCCCTCGGGCAGGGGTGCCAGCGCCACTTCCCGGCACTTCGGCCGTGTCGGCGCGCTTACATTTGTCGGCCCGCGCGGCCCTGCCCGCCTCGGCGCCCGGGTGACGTCCGATCCCCGGGAGCGTAGAATTTCAGCCGCGCCCTGCGACCCCCGCGCATCGAGTGACCCGCGTGGCCAACGCAGCGCCTACGACACTGAGCAGCCCGATCCACACACCACACGGGAGAAAGCCCCTTGAGCCTCCGAATCAACGACACGGCACCCGACTTCACCGCCGACACCACGCAGGGAAAAATCAACTTCCATGAGTGGGCAGGCGACAGCTGGGTGATTTTCTTTTCCCACCCGAAGGACTTCACGCCGGTGTGCACCACCGAGCTCGGCTCGGTCGCAGCGTTGCAGGACCAGTTCACCGAGCGCAATTGCAAGATCATCGGCGTCAGCGTCGACAACGTCGCCGACCACGAGGCGTGGTCGAAGGACATCGAATCGGCCACGGGCTACGCCCCGAATTACCCGCTGATCGGCGATCCCAAGCTCGAAGTGGTGAAGGCGTACGACATGCTGCCGGCCGACGCCGGCGACACATCGGAAGGGCGCACGGCGATGGACAACGCCACCGCCCGCTCGGTGTTCCTGATCGGCCCGGACAAGAAGATCAAGGCCACGCTCACCTATCCCATGAGCACCGGCCGCAACTTCGCCGAAATCCTGCGGCTGCTCGACTCGTGCCAGCTCACTGCCGATAAGCAGCTCGCCACGCCTGCCAACTGGCAGCCGGGCGGCAATGTCATCATCGCGCCGTCGGTATCCGATGAGGAAGCCAAGGAGCGCTTTCCCGACGGCTGGGAGCAGCCGTTGCCGTACATCCGCATGGTCCCGCAGCCGAGCGACGACTAGCAACGCCGAACACAACAAAGGCCCCGGCGGTGGCTGCCGCCGGGGCCTTTTTTCGTACCCGTTGCCGGCGCACCGGGTGACCGCAACAGGCGCCGGCTACTGCCCCGCCTTCCAGGCGTCGTAGCGCATGCGCAGCGTCTTGACCGGATTGGCGTTCTCGTGCGGCTGGATGTCCTGGTCGGTGACGCTGATGTACATCGACCAGTCGCCGTCGTTGAACCCGGCGCCCGGGGAGTCGCCGGCGTCCGCCATGAGGATGTAGGCGACGTGGGCTGTCTTGGCGTCGCACGGCGCGTCGGGGAGCGGCTGGCTCTCGCACGTGCAGCGCGAATCGCCGCCGTTGGCGTCGGCGGCTTCCATGGCCGCCATGACCCGATCGGAGAGGGTGCCGTCGGCGCTCTTGAAGGCGGCTACCGCGTCGTGCACGACCGCCTCGTTGGCCAGGATGTTGCCCTGGATGGCATAGACAATCGGTGCGCCGTCGACCACGCCGGTGGAGTGCAGCGACGACTGGCCGTTGCCGGCGCCCGAGAAGCCGGCGCTACGGCCCTGGGCATCGACGATTCCGAACTGGCGGCGCTCGATCGCCGGATCCAACTTGAGCATCTCGATGATCTCTTGCGGATCGGTGCCGTTGATCAACGCATGGTAAATGACCTGCTGGTTCAAGCGGCTGCTGTCGACGCCGGCTTGCGCCGCGGCAACGGCTTTGCCGGGTACGACGATCGCCTGGATGTCGCGCAGGTCCTTGGCGGGAAAGCCCGGGAAGCGCGCCTGCGCCACACAGGTAGCCGAGGCGATCACCACCTCGCCGGTTTCCATGTTGATCGCCACCACCGACCAGGTGGCGAGCGCCGATTGCGCCACCAGCAGGAACACGAGCGCCATGGCGGCCGTTCTCAGCGGGTGGCGCCGGCTCTTCGAATTTTCACTCATGTGTTGCGGCCTTCCGGTAGGTCAAGCGGTTGGTTTCGACGTCATCGCCGGTGGTCGTGTTTGTCTCGAGCGTCAACGTGCGGCCGTCGCCGCTCAGTGCCATCACTTCTGTGATTTGTATGCTCTCGCCGGTGCTACCACCGCCTTCGGATACCAGGCTCTCGCCGCGCCACCGTGTCCGTACCAGGAGGCGACCACCTTCATCGCCCGGAGCCGGCACCTCGTGTTCGCCGAGAATCTGATAGGCGCGCGGCTGCGCCCCGTTGACGCGGCTCGACAGAATCAGCGCGCCGTTGGCGGCCTGCGTGATGTACAGATTGTCGGGCGCGCCGCCGCCGCCGAGGCCGGCAAGGCCGGCGGCCGTAGTGATCTGAGACGCCTCGCGGTCGAGGCGCCAGGTTCCTGAGAAGTCGGGGCGCGGCGATCCGTCGAGCTGGCCGGCTGCGCCCGGCCGGGCAGTCGCCGGCGCGGCCGCGACAGTTGTGCAGATCGCGAGCATGAGAAGCAGCGCCGCTGTTGTCATGCGTTTCATAGCTGCCGGCCGCGGGTTTCGGGCAATGACCCGCGAGTATACGTATAATTGCGCCTGCCCCCAACGACCGAGGTGATCAATGCGTACGTTCCGTCTCGCGGTTCTGCCTGCCACGCTCACAGCGGTGATGCTGCTGATCACCGTTCCCGCCCTCGCGCAGTGGACGCCCGAGAAACCCGGCAGCGACAACATCGAGCTGGTCTCGCACCTGCCGCTCGGTGCCGACCTGAGCGTCTCGGATATCGAGATCGAGCAGGACATGTCGCGCCCCTACGCCTACCTCGCCCGTGAAGTCATCGGCAATTCCGGCGAGATGGGCATGGACATCATCGATCTGCACGATCCGTACAACCCGAAGGTCATCTACCGGTGGCGCATCGAGGACCAGGACCTGCACGTCGGCGCCGGCGGCAAGGACATCAAGTACTTCAAGTGGAACGACCGCTACTACGTGGTGCTGTCGGTGCAGTTTCGTCAGGGCGGCCCCGACGCCGACCTCGGCGCCATCATCCTCGACGTCACCGACCTGCCCGATCCGACCAAGGTGAAGGAAGTGGCGCGGTTGCGCGAGCCCGACCTGCTCGGCGGCTTCCACAACATCTTCATTTACAAGCACAGCAACGGCCGCGTACTCCTGATGTCGACGGTTTCGGGCCCGTTCGCCAACGTCTACGACCTCGGCTACGCGGTTGAAGGACGTGCCGACGAGGCACTGGTGGCGAACATTCCTGTTCCCGAGGAATACGCCGGCACCCTGCGCGGCTATCACGATTTTTACTCCAGCTATCACCCCGACACCGAGACCGACCGCTTCTACGGCGGCGGCACCGGCGGCTATTACGTGTACGACATCACCGATCTGGAAAACCCGTCGCTGGTCGTCAGCCTGACCGGCATCAACGGCGTGACGCGCGGTCACACGTTCACCCCGTCGCCCGACGGCCGTTACGTCATCGCCGAAACCGAGTACCAGTACGCACCGCTGCGCATCTTCGACCTGCAGCCGGCGCTCGACGGCGAGGTGCAGAACATCCGCAGCCCGATCTCGGCATGGACCGCCGACTGGCGCCACCTGGTGCACAACCACGAGGTGCGGTGGCCGTACGTGTTCGTTTCCGGCTACCTCGACGGCCTGCAGGTGTTCAGCCTGATGGACCCGAAGAACCCCGTCACCGTGGCCTACTACGATACCTACCTGCCGGAGACCGACGAACGTGGCGGCGTCATGGCCGGCGCCTGGGGCGTCGACGTACGCAACGCCGATGGCCTGATCGTCATCTCCGACATGTCGACCGGATTCTGGGCTTTCAAGATGGACGGCTTCGGCGGCTGGAACGGCGAGCAGTGGGGTTATCCGGATATCTCCAGCGCCCAGGACTGGGATCTGGGACCGGCCGCCAAGGGACGCCGCGACGGCGGGCAATGACACGCAACAGGAGGCGCCGAGATACCACCGGCGCAACAGCATCAGGAACGACAAGCGTCGCATACAACAACAATCCCCAGCCAGAGGACATGAGTTCATGAGACTACCCAACGTCAAGCTCGTCACGGTTCTGGCGCTCAGCGCCATGCTGCTGGGCTCATTCGCCACCGCCTCGCAGCAACGCGGGGCGGGCGGCCAGCGCGGTGAACGGCCGCGTGCCGGCTCGCCGTTCCCGCTCGACACCAAGCGCTCCGCCGCCATCGGGCATCGCGGCGTTGTCGCCACCAGCCAGCCGCTCGCATCGTTGGCCGGGCTCGACATCCTCAAGAAGGGCGGCAACGCGGTCGACGCGGCCATCGCCACCGCGGCGGTTCTCACCGTGGTCGAGCCGCACAGCACGGCGTTGGGCGGCGACATGTTCGCCATGCTCTATCTGGCGGAAGAGGACAAGCTGGTGGGCCTCAACGGCAGCGGCCGCGCCGCCTACGGCATGACGCCGCGGGCGCTCAAGAACCGCCTCGACGACCAGGACCTCGACCGCATCCCCGGCATCTACTCGGTGACCGTGCCGGGCGCCGTCGACGGCTGGTTCACGCTGCACGACAGGTACGGCAAGCTGAGCATGGCCGAGGTTCTCGCACCCGCCATCTACTATGCCGAGCACGGCTTCCACGTAACCGAAATTATCGGCCAGACGTGGGCGCGCGCCGCCCGTCGGCTGGCGCGCGAGCCATCGGCCAACGAGACGTGGCTGGTGAACGGTGAGGCGCCCAAGGTCGGCGATCTGTTCGTCAATCCGGGCCTCGCCAAGACGCTCAAGATGCTCGCCAGCGAGGGTCGTGACGCCTTCTACGAGGGCCCGATCGCCGAAGCCATCGTCGCCTACTCCGACTCGAAAGACGGCTTCCTGACCACCAAGGATTTCGAGGATCACACCTCGACGTGGGTCGAGCCGCTGTCCACCAACTACAAGAACTACACGCTGTACGAGCTGCCGCCCAACGGCCAGGGCATCGCCGCGCTCGAGATGCTCAACACGCTCGAGAACGTCGACATGAAGGGCTTCGGCCACAACTCGGCCGAGTACCTGCACCACTTCATCGAGGCCAAGAAAATGGCGTATGCCGACCTCGGCCAGTGGGTGGGTGACCCCGAGGCCAACGCGCTGCCGGTGGCCGATCTGATCTCGAAGGACTACGGCAAGCAGCAGTTCGCCCGCATCGACCCGACCGAGGCCCAGCAGCTGGAGGAGTCGGGGTGGCCGGCAGGGGGCGACACCGTGCTGCTGCAGGTGATGGACGAAGACCACAATGCCGTTTCCTTCATCTACAGCATCTTCTCGTCGTTCGGTTCCGGGCTCGTCGTCCCGGACAGCGGCATCACGCTGCAAAACCGCGGCCAGCTCTTCTCGCTCGAAGAGGGCCACGTGAACGAGCTGGCGCCGCACAAGCGGCCGTTCCACACCATCATTCCGGCGATGGCCTTCAAGGACGGCGAGTTCTTCATGACCTTCGGCGTCATGGGCGGCTCGGTGCAGCCGCAGCAGCACGTCCAGGTGTTCCTGAACGTCGTCGAGTTCGGCATGAACATGCAGCAGGCGGTCGAGGCGCCGCGCATCAACCACGGCTCAGGCATGAGCGTGTCAGTGGAGCCGGGGATCCCGGAGGATGTGCTGGCGCGGCTCGAGGCCATGGGCCACGAGTTGCGACGGCGCATGACAATCGGCGGTGTGGGCGGCGCGCAGGGCATCATTTTCGACCGCGCCACCGGCGCCATGATCGGCGGCTCGACGCACCACAAAGACGGCATGGCGGTGGCCTACTAGGCGCTGGTCGATTACTTCAGCTCGACCAGTTGGTCCGGGTCGACACGGACCACCAGGTAGGTGATCGCCTCGTCGATGCCGCTGCACCCATGCGCCACCCCGGCGGGGTTCCTTTATCTTGAAATACCGATATTCGTGTCGTAATATAGGCTATACTTGTAACAGGCTGATGGCTCTTGCCAGGAGGTGTGCGATGGACACGTGCCGGAGCTGCGAGCGCAAGGATCGAAAGATCCGCGCGCAGGGAATAGTGGCCGCCAGCCAGCAGGAACAATTGGAGGAAGCGAGAGCTCGCGTGCGGCGTCTCGAAGAGGCCCTGCGTGAGATCTGTGACTACGCGGAGGTTTGCCACCACTCCCCCGCGCGACCGCTGCTGGCGGTGAAGCAGTAGAGCGTAGCGCCCTTACCCCTCTTCTTTGTCCGGCGGCTCCCAGAACGCCGGGTTCTCCACCACTGTCGCTGCGATCCGGTTGGAATACAGCGCCGCGTTGAACAGCACCCGGAACGTTCCGAAGGGCTGGGCGCGCCACTGCGGACGGAAGCCTATCAGCACGATGCGGCCGTCGCCGTGGTGCACATCGAGGGCTGTAGCGT
>CBDUXW010000134.1:0-7558 GCA_965371275.1 uncultured bacterium
CTCCGCCGCTGCCTTGAGGTCCGTGACTTGATGCGTTGCCGCCTCCGCCTCGGACTTGGCTTCCCGAGCCTCCGCGATCGCGGTGTTCAGCTCCTCGGCGAGCGCGTTTCGCGCCAATGCGGTCGACAGGGTAACTACGAATCGACGCGCCAGGAGTACTTCCGAGTCGGACCAAGAACTATCGTCGGCCAACGATTGCAGCGACACGAAGCCAGCGAGCGAATCGTTGTGCAACACGGGTATCAGGACGACGCTCTCGACCCCCACATCCCCGTACAGAGCCCTCTCGGAAGCGGCATCCGGTGGTAGCTCTACATCGCCGGATATCTCGACAGCCTCACCGGCGGTGAGCAACGCATAGGCCCACGGCAGCTTCGAGATCGAGATGCCGCTCGCTTCGACCTCCAAGGGCTCGACACCGCCACGGGTCCATGAAGCAGACGAACGGAACACTTTCTCATCATCGTCGTAGCTGTTTACCGTTACCCGGTCGAGGTCGAAGAAATCACCGAGGCCGGCAAGCGATTCGTCGATGGCATCGTCGCTCGGCGGGCCCAGCAATCGCTTCGCTGTTGCTTCCATGAACAGCTCGAAATCTTCGTTCTCATGCAGCGCCTCGCCATCGCCGGGAACCGGGCGTCGGTGGCGCGCCACCACCTCCACCGATGTGACGGCATCGTCGTGATCGAGCACCGGCAACACGATCAGGTCGAGTGCGTGTTGCTCGTCGGTGGAGTCGAGGAACGTTCCGGCGATGACCACGCTGTCGACCTCCCCGCCGAACACCGTCCTCACGGCTTCACGTACCGCCAAGCCCGTGGACTCATCGACGAGCTCCTCGAAGCCGACGACGAACTCCTGCGCCGTGTGACCAAGACGGTCCTCGATCGGACCTTCCACCTCTTCGAGATCGCCGTCCTCGGCGAACGACAGAACCAGCGCATCTTCACGCAGGCCCTCCCCGAGGCGCTCGTACCTCTGACGCCAGCGCCTCAGCCTCGAGAAAATACGTCCGTGCTCACGCTCGACGCCTTCCAACGCCGAACGCGCTTCAGTAAGAGCGCGGAGCTCTCCCGTCTCTTCAATATCGTCGTTTCTTGGTTCGTCAGACATGGCCTACGTCACATCACAGTTCGCCGTGGAGCCCCCCCGCGGCGGCATCAGAAGTCCCACGAGCGCATCCCGACATTCCGGCGCAAGGTACCCCGCCCCGACAGCAAAAGCCACCCGGAAATGCGCCCCACGACAACCCTCTACGGGCTACCGAACTCGGCACGTTGCAGGACCTCTGCGGTATACCAAGGTTCGAATGTTCTTGAACATTCAAGAAGCTCCGCAGCGGCATCCAGCTATTGCGCGGCCCGCACCAGTCGCCCTCCCCAGCGCATGTCGCGCCGGTCGGCAGGCTTGTTGACGTCTTCCCGATGCGAGACGGCGAGACGTAGCAGGCTGCTCGTCCAATCGCCACCACGCACGCCGGTGCCATCGGCGTTGAGCACCTCGTATTCGCCGACGGCGACCCGGCGGGCGCCGGGCCAGAGCTCGACTTCTTCACCGCCGGCATTGCCACTGGGAGCGAGGTTGCCGTCACCGGGCCGTCCACGAAATCGTCGGCCGGCCGGGCGACCCACGGTTACGACGATCTCCGCAACATTGCCGCTCACCTCTGTGGCCCGATAGTAGGACCCGCCGAACTCCAATCGTGAGGTCGCGACGGGTACGAAGGCGCCAGCGCGCAACGGCCCCGATACGCTGCTTGCCTCGCCAATCGTTCCGTCGAACGCGGCGTTCGCACCACCGACCTGCTGGTTGCTGATGACCTCCTCCGGCGTGCCTTCATCCTGGATGGAGTACTTGCCGGCCGGCGGCGTCTCCGGGCCCCAGGCAAACTCGCCGGCGTCGGGAAAGCGGTCGCCGCGCGCCAACTTCTCGAACTCCAATTCAGTCATCGGCCGCAACGCGCTCCAGTCGGCAAATGCCGCCACGTCCATCCACGACATGTGATTGGCGGCACGATTGTAGGGCACCACGCGGAACTCCGGTCCGGCGGAAATCGCGTAACGATGAGCGTCGCCGCTCTGCATCGCGACCGCCGGGTTGCGCGCTTGATGCTGATAGCCATCGAGCGTATTGAGAAGCTGGGCGTACTCGCCTTGCGTAATCTCGTGCTTCATCGCGTAGAAGGCGGCGAATCCCTTGGGAAATTCAGCCGGTAGCGTCTTGGCGGAGGCGACGCCGAAGTCGTCCCAGTACTGTTGCGCCGTGGCGCCGGACACGGCTCGTCCGTGATTGCCGAGCCCGCTCTCACTGGTTCCGCCCAGCGTCAGCTCGGCCTCGCTGGTCACCTCGAACGGGCGGCCGGTGATTCCCGCCTCGAACTGCGCCGCAGCTCGTCCCTGCACCGACATGCCGTCGCCCAGAAGGAAAGGGGCCTCCGGGACGTACACCATCTCGATTGCAAAGACCCGCACGTCGGCGACCGCGGTTCGGTCGACGCCATCGGCGGCAATGTTCCAGGTCAACGACACCTGATCCCAATCAATCGAGCTGAACCCGTTCTCGGCGCGCTCCATGAACAGCCCGCGCTGGTCGGCCGTCGGGAGCAAGCGCGCCAAGACGCCGTTGTTAGCTGACACAGTGTGGTCCGTTGCGTCGGGCGACAACGTGGCGTGCCGCCATGCTTCGCCGGGAACACGGTATTTCACGAACACCCACACGGCGTCTCGGTTCAGCTCGTCGCGAAACGAATTGCCCCAACCGATGTCGAATTGAATCCGCGCCGGCTGACCGCCGCTCGTCGGCATCGTCAGCGACACGTTGTCCACGTGGACCTCGGAAAGCGTGGCGTCGCCGAACGCACCGCACGCGACAACCGTGAGCGACGCCGACAGCAGGACAACAAGAAGAAGCGGCCGCACAATCAGAAGCCGCCACGCGATTGTTCGACTCGCGGCACGCACCACGCTAACCGAGCAATGACTGCATCAAGGCCCCCACCGCGAACCCCGAGTAGTTGCCGACCGCGTAGCCCAACAGACCCACCGCAATACCGGGCAACAGCGCGTCCGTATACCCGCGGGCACCCGCCAGAGCCATCGCAGAAGCCGGGCCTCCGATGTTGGCCTGCGAGGCGACCGCCAGCGTCGGGGCGTCGATACCGGCCAGGCGGCCGACGCCGAAGATCACCACTCCGTGGACGGCCACCGTGGCAACGGCGAAGTAAAAGACGGCAGGACCGACGGCGAAGATATTGGCGATCACCGATTGCGCGCCGTTCGCCGCCAAAAAAAGATGCAACAAGTAGTTGCCCCACATGGCGCTGCCCGCCAACCCCTTGATGGCGGGAACCTGCGCGACGAGCAGCACGAGCGTCGTCAACAGCAGTACTTCGGGTACAGGCCAGGCAGCCGCCAAAAGTTGGGCAAACCAGACCAGGCCGATGCCGAGCGTTACCAGCAGCGCCGCCTCGGGCAGCGAAACAGGCCTTACCGTGTTGCTCAGGCTGCTCTTGAGATCCGCAGAGATCCCCGCTATCCCGACCACTGATGCGGCTTCTTCGAAGTCGGCTTCGACAGCGGCGAGCGAGTCGGGCAGCGCCCCCTTCTCAGCCGGCGGCATCTCGGACACACCGCTCGGCTCGCCTCCCGTCCGACCACGCGCCAGCAACGCGGGAATCGACAAGCAGGCAATCAGCCAGATGGCGGTCACCGCGACATCGGCGGCGATCGCGGCGCTGAAGAGGTCGCTGCTGGTTCCGAACGCACGGCCGAGAAACGCGAAGTTGGCGCCGCCGCCCGTGTAGGTGCCGGTGTATTGGCCGGCGAGCTTCCAGGTCTCGGGCCCAACATCGCCACTGAGCGTCAGGGCGGCGCTGATCGCTCCCGTTGCGGTGCCGACGGCGCCGATCACGAAGGCGACCAGCATCTTCGGGCCGGCGCTGACCACCGAGCGCAGGTCGACGGTGAGCAGGATCAGGACGAGCGCCACGCTTACGCCGGTGCTTGCCAACAGCTCGTATGTGGGCGACCTGTCGGGCAACAAGCCCGCGTTTGACAGCGCCATGGCCAGCAGGATCGACACCAGCGCCGAACCGAGGGCATTGAACAGCTTGACCTGCCGGTCGAGTTGCACCGCCACGTACACGACGGCGGCGAGCACTACAAAAACCGCAACCGGATCGCTGATCATGGCGGTACCCTAACACTGGCTTCGCAACACGAAATCGAGGGATCGCCCATGATCGAGGTACATCCGGGCCGCTACTGGCATGAGCTCGACGACGGCCGCGTGCAGTGCGACCTGTGCCCGCGCTACTGCCGACTACGCGACGGCCAGCGGGGCCACTGCTTCGTGCGCGCCAACCACCAGGGCGCGATCGTCCTGACGACCTACGGCCGCTCGAGCGGGTTTTGCATCGACCCGATCGAGAAGAAACCGCTGAACCACTTTCTGCCGGGAACACCGGTTCTCTCGTTCGGCACCGCCGGCTGTAATCTCGGCTGCAAGTTCTGCCAGAACTGGGACATCAGCAAGTCACGGGAGTTCGATACGCTGGCCGACCAGGCGTCCCCCGAGGCGATCGCTCACGCCGCGTTGCGCGCCGGGTGTCGCAGCGTGGCGTTCACCTACAACGACCCGGTGATCTTCCACGAGTACGCCGTGGACGTGGCGCAAGCCTGTCGTGAGCGCGGTATCAAAGCAGTCGCCGTAACCGCCGGCTACGTATGCGCCGAACCACGCACGGAGTTCTATGCGCACATGGACGCTGCCAACGTGGACCTGAAGGCGTTCACCGAGGATTTCTATGAGAAGGTCACGCTGACGGAGCTCGCTCCGGTGCTCGAGACGCTGCGCTACCTGGCGCATGAGACCGACGTGTGGTTCGAGCTCACCACGCTGCTGATCCCGGGTCGCAATGATTCCGACACGGAAATCGACGCGATGACCGCATGGGTCGTCGACGAGCTGGGACCACACGTGCCGATGCACTTCACCGCGTTTCACCCCGACTACAAGATGCTCGACATACCGGCGACACCCCCCGCCACTCTGGCCAGAGCCCGGCAGATCGCCATGCGCAACGGCGTACGATATGCGTACACCGGCAACGTCCACGACGAGTCGGGCGGCAGCACTTATTGCCACGAGTGCGGTGAGCGCCTGATCGGCCGCGACTGGTACGAGCTGACCGGCTGGAACTTGGACCAAGGCCACGACGCCGGCGCGGGGGCGTGCGCGAACTGCGGCGCGACGTGCGCCGGGGTCTTCGAGAGCGAGCCGGGCGATTGGGGTCGCCGGCGCCGACCGATTCGGATCGCGTCGTAGCAGACCGCGGTGAAAGTGTGCTGAGTCCGGCGCCGCACCCGCCGTCGTGGCGCGCCTATCCGACGTAGTAACGCGGCGGGATCCAGACGAAGTTCCCGGGCTCGTCGTCGGCTCGCGCCGGTACGACCGGCTCGGCCGCAGGCGCCGGCTCCATCGCCGGCGGCGCTGCGCCGGCGGTCAGGATTTCGGCGTCGACAACCTCCCGCACGGCATCTTCAACGGTTTTCTTGCCGAGGATGGCCGCTTCTTCGAGGCTGATCGCCTGGGCGATGCCGGGGATGTTCTTCTGGCCGACGGCGCGGCTCGGAATTCCCTGGAACTTCTCGATCACATGGCCCTGGATCGAGCGCACGAAGCCGGCGAACGGCCGATCTTCGGACGCGATGACCAGTCGTTGGGTGCGTCCCACGCTCTCGTACACCGCCTCGAGGTCGGGCGGCACCAGCGTGCGCAGGTCGATAACTTCGGCCTCGATGCCGTCGTCGGCGAGGTCGGCAGCAGCATCCATCGCCGTCCACACTGCCCTGCCCCACGCCACGATGGTCACGTCGTCACCCCGGCGCCGCACCGCCGCCTTGCTGAACGGCACGCGCAAGCTCGGGTCGATGTCGGGAATCCCGCCGCGCATGATCGACTTCCTCAGCGCGTCGATCTCCGCAGGGTCTGTGGGCTCGCCCGGGAAGGCCGGCCCCAGTGACTGGCGATAGCCGAACTTGGGCTCCAGGCAGATCACCGGGCCACGATATTCGGCCGCGGTCAACAACAGGCCGTAGACGTCGTAGCTGGTCGACGGCATGATGAGGACGATTCCCGGGATGGGTGTGAAGTATCCGTCGACGCTCATGGAGTGGTACACAGCGCCGCCGCCGAACGGGTCCACGGGCATCCGCAAGATCGTTGCGGTCTTCGAGTTGCCGTTCGACGTCCAGTACAAATTGCCCATGTACACCATCCAGTGGAAGGCGTTGAGCGAGTAGTCGGCGAACTGGATCTCGGGCATCACCACCATGTCGTCGTGAAGCCCGCAGCCGACTGCCGTACCGGCAATCAGCGGCTCGTTGAGCGGCGCATCGATGATGTGCCCGGGGTGACGTTCCTTCAGGCCGGCGGTGGCTGTCATCACGCCGCCGAGGCGGGCGACATCCTCACCCCACACGACGCCGCCGTGGTTGTCGATGATGTTGGAGATCGCGGCGCGGATGGCACCGGCGTAGGTAATCGACGTCCGCCCCGATGCTTCCTGCTCGGTCACATCGGGAAACGGCGGGTAGATGTGGTCGTGGATCGACTCAGGATCGGGTTCCGGCTCGCCGCGAACCTGCTCCAGGATGGCCTTCATGTCGTCGACCTGCTCGCCCATGATGGCGCCGACATCGTGGTGCGCGAAGTAGTCACGACCCTCGCCGTCGATGCGGCGGACAATCTCGCCGCTACCGAGGACGCCCATATCAACGAGCTTGTCGCCGAACGACAGCAGTGGGTCAGGTTGCGACAGGTCGAAGCTCGGGTCTGCCGCCGAGCTGTGCGCGTTGAGTCGCGGCAAGTTGTCCACCAGCATCAACAGAGGCAGCTGTTGGTCGCGGACATAGGTCGCAGCTTCCAGTGTCGTGCGGTAAACGTCCCAGAAGTCGCGACCGTCGCACTCCCGATACTCGAATTCGAAAGCCGCAGCGTAGGCCTTGAGGCTCTTGATGCCGTGGCCCTCTTGCGGGTTCGTGCTGATCGCCATCTTGTTGTTGGTCACCATCACGATCAGCGGCAGGTCCCACACGCTGCCGGCGGTCATCGCCTCGTGCAGGTCACCCTCGGCCGTCGTGCCGTCGCCAACGACGGCCATGACCAACGCGTCGTCAACTCCCTTGACCTTGAAGCCCTTGGCGTAGCCGGCCGCCTTGCCGAGCTGCATGCCTACCGGGCTCTGCACGGGCAGCAGGCCGAGATCGCGATGGTCGTAGTGATTGACCATCTGCCGGCCGCCGGTCATCGGGTCGGTCACCTTGGAAAACTGCTGGCGCACCAGATCGAGTGTGAAGTCCGGGTGACCGTGCAGCTCGGCCCACATCGTGGCCAGGCAAGCATTGCGGTAATGCAGAATCATCCCGAACTTGTGGAGGTCGTCGATCACCTTCGACAGGGCCAGCGCACACGCGGCTCCGTGAATTTCCTCACCCGGGCCCCAGATGGAGAACTTCACCTCGCCGCGGCTGACCAGGCGGACAAAGTACTCCTCCAT
>CBDUXW010000135.1:0-7544 GCA_965371275.1 uncultured bacterium
ACCAGAGCATCTACGGTGAGGCTGTAGAGGTCGACGATCGAATTGATTAGCAGCCCTTCATCCATGAGTTGGCGCACGGTCTTCTCACCGAGGCCTTCGATGTCGAGGGCCCGGCGGCTCGCGTAATGCTGTATGGCGGCGAGCAACTGGGCGCGGCACGACACGCCACCGGTGCACACGAAGTAGGCTCCGTCGCGCACGACGTGAGAGTCGCACACGGGACAGCGCTCCGGCATTTCGAACGGTTCCGGGCGTTCGTTCTCGCGACGTTTGCCGACACGCTCGACGACGTACGGAATCACATCGCCGGCACGCGCCACCCGCACCCTGTCCCCCGGGCGAATGTCTTTCTCACGTACCTGATCGAAGTTGTGCAACGAGGCCCGCGATATCGTGACGCCGCCGACCTCGACCGGTGCAAGCTGCGCAACCGGCGTGATCTTTCCGGTACGACCGACCTGCAGGATGATGTCTTCGACCGTGGTGATCTCGAGGCGGGGCGCGAACTTGTAGGCGTAGGCCCAGCGAGGGCTGCGGGAGCGCATCCCGAGGGCCGCCTGTTGCGCCAGGCTGTTGACTTTGATCACCACACCGTCGATCTCGTACGGCAGGCTGCTGCGCTCCGCTTCGAGCCCGTGGTGGTATTCGATCGCCGCCTCGACGTCGGCGCAGAGGCTCGAGCGGTCGTTCACCTTGAACCCCCACCGACGCATGAGTCCGAGCTCTTCGTCGTGGGTCGCGGGAGCCGACGCAGCACCCCAATCGACGGCCAAGATGTCGTATACGAAGGCGTCGAGCGGCCGCTGCGCGGTGATCGAGGAGTCGAGCTGGCGAATCGCGCCGGCCGCCAAGTTGCGGGGGTTGGCAAAGGGTTCCTCGCCGCGTTCGAGGCGCTCCTTGTTGAGCCGGTGGAAACCGTCGAGCGGCACATACACCTCGCCGCGAACCGACAACATGGGAGGCGGGTTGCCGGCGAGACGCAGCGGGATGCTGGCGATCGTGCGCAGGTTGTCCGTCACCTGCTCACCGCGCACCCCGTCACCGCGCGTGGCGCCGACCTCGAAGACCCCGTCTCGATACACCGCCTCGAACGACAGTCCATCGAACTTCAGCTCCGCAATGTAGGTAGCAGAGTCGCCGTCGAGTCCTTTCCGAACCCGCTCGTCGAAGTCGCGCACGTCGGATTCGTCGGCACCGGAGGCAAGCGACAGCATCGGCGCCTGGTGCTCGACCTCGGGCAATTCCGACTTGACGGCACCGCCAACCCGCTGCGTCGGCGTGTCCGCTGCCCGCAGCTTCGGAAACGCCGCCTCGAGCGCCTGCAGGCGGCGAAAAAGAACATCGTATGTGCCGTCGGCGATACGCGGGTCGTCGAGAACGTAGTACCGGTGGTCATGATACCGAATGGCCTCGGCCAGGTCGGCGGCCTCGCGTTTGGCCTGAGCGGCATCCGTGCGCTCGAGCGAGGCGAACTTCGGCTCGCCGGGATCCACGTACGGATTCTCCACAGGTGCATTCATGGCACGTCGATCGTAGTATCCAGCCGTCTGCGATGCATCGAATCTAGCAGGCCGCGGTGAAAGTGTGGCGGGTTTGTCAGGTGAGAATAACGAGCGCGGCCAACGAGCGACGGAGAAAGAAATGAAAAAAACCGCGCGTGTGATCGTGGCCCTCACCCTAGTCGTGGCCGGCAACCTGTCCGCAGCCGGCGGCGCCCAGCGCCCGCAGCAGCAGGACGACCCCGTCGGCGCCACGTCGGCGGCGTCGGCGCAACGCCTCGAGGCGATGCTGACCCGGGTTGTAGACCGTTTTCCGGGGCGTATCGGGGTCTGGGTGCGTCACATCGAGAGCGGCCTGCAGGCCGGCGTCGACCCGGATACTCCGTACGGCATGGCCAGCACGTACAAGGTCCCGATTCTCGTGGAGATGATGGCGCAGGTGGAGGCCGGAACGATCAGCCTCGACGACGAGGTCGAACTGCTTCCCCAAGACCAGCACATCGGCAGCGGTCTGCTGTCGGCGCTCGAGGCGCCGGGAATGAGCATGTCGGTACGCAACCTGGCGACGTTCATGATCATCCTCTCCGACAATTCGGCCACCGACATGCTCATCGACCGCCTCGGAGCCGCCGCGATCACCGCCCGCATGAAGGGCATGGGGTACGACGGAATCCGGGTCGACCGAACCACGTTGGAGCTAATCAACGACTTCGGTGGTTACGAGTACGAGCCGGTTGCCAACGCGACGCTCGACGAGATCGCCGACTTCCGCCGCCGCACGCGGCCGAGCGCCGACGAGATCGCGGCGGCCCAGTCCGCTTTCTACGCCGATCCCTACGACAAGGCGACCGCCCGTGAGATGACAGACCTTCTGGTGATGATCTCCGAGGGTCAGGCGCTCACACCCGCGTCGTGCGAGCTGATCATCGACATCCTGCGAGGCACGCAAACCGGTGCCAATCGCTTGCTCGGACTGTTGCCCCGAGGCACACGGCTGGCCCACAAAACCGGCACCATCGGTCGCATCGTTAATGACGTCGGCATCATCGAGCTGCCGGGCGGGCTCGGCCGCGTGGCGATCAGCGTGTTCACGCTGATTGACGACCCGGACACCGAAGTCTCGGAGGGAGCAATCGCCGAGCTTGCCCGGACGTCGTACGACTTTTTCATGGCGACGGCGCCGGCAGTTCGGTAGCCAGGCCGTATCAGAGTCTTGCCACAGCCAGCCGACTCACGACCGCGACAGATTCGTCTCACGGCGGCGCTCGAAAATCGCGATGACCTCTTCTGTTGACGTCTGGCCGAATACTTCGTACCAGTGGCCGACAGCCGCGAATCCCTCCGGGCGCAGCAGGCAAACGACCGCGTCGGCGATCTGCTCCAACTTCGCCAGCGTCCTGGGGGGCCCCACGGGTACGGCCAAAATGCGCCGCGCCGGCGCCGCCTGCTCCAGGGCCATCAAACCGGCCCGCACCGTCGCACCGGTGGCAATTCCGTCGTCGACGACAACCACGGTGCGTCCGGTGAGGTCGACTCGCGGCCACACGGCCCTCACGCCGGCTAGCTTGTGCCCCAGCTCGACGCGCTCTCGTTGGATGCTGAGCTCGAGGGTTTTCGGATCGACGGACGCGGCGAGCTGCTCGTCGATCCACAGGGCGTCGCCCTCGCCCACCGCGCCCACGGCGAGCTCGGGATTCCACGGCGCGCCGACCTTCTCGACACCCAATACGTCCAGCTCGGCGCCGAGACAAACAGCAACAACGTCGGCCACGACCACCCCACCACGCGGTACGCCGAGAATCACCGGAGGAGAACCGTTGCCGATGGTGCCGGCGAGCTCCGCGGCAAGCCGGTTGCCGGCATCCTGCCGATCGCGGAAGCGTCTCATCAATCCAATAAAGCATGGGTTCCGGCTACCGACAACGGGCTTCGCGTTATCCTCCTGCCCGAACCAGCCTAGGAGCTACGCGTGAGAGATCTTCCCTATCCCGTCACCGACATCCACGTCCACATCCAGCCGTGGGACAAGCTGCACCCGGGCGCACAGGACGTGATGTCGCACGGCCGACCGGATTTCGAGAGCTTGTCGGCGATGATGCACGATCCCCAGGCGGTGCTGGCCACGATGGATGCCGCCGGCATCGACAGGATCGGCATGATCAATTACGTCGCGCCACGGCTGATGGGTTTCACCGACGAGGTCAACGGGTGGATCGCCGACGTATCCCGGACCGATCCGCGTCGGCTGTTGCCCTTCGGCGGCCTCGACCCGCGCGACGCGGCGGTGATCAGCGATCCGGCGGGCGCTGTCGACCGGCTCGTCGACCTCGGCATCCGCGGCCTGAAGATTCATCCACCGCACCAGGAACTGCGCGCCAATGCGTACCGCGCCGGGGCCTCCGAGGAACACCTCCCTGCCCTCGCGGGAATCTACGGCCGCTGCCAGGAGGTCAAGCTGCCGCTGATGGTGCACACGGGCACGTCGGTGTTCCCCGGCGCCCGCTCACGCTACGGCGACCCAATGGACTGCGACGACGTAGGCATCGATTTTCCCGAGCTCACCATGATCCTGGCGCACTGTGGACGACCGATGTGGGCGGCGGAAGGAATCTTCGTGATCCGCCGGTTTGCCAACGCCTACATCGATTTATCGAGCATCCCGCCGAAGCGGCTGTTCCACTACATCCCGATGCTCGAGAAGCTGGCCCACAAGTGCCTCTGGGGAACGGATTGGCCGGGGCCCGGCGCACCTACGATGGACCACAATCTCGACCAGTTCCTCGCCCTCGAACTGTCGGACGAGGCGCGCAAGGCGATCCTCCACGACAACGCCGCCAAGTTGTTCTCCGACCTCCCGGCGCCGACGGCACATGCGTAGCTCTTTCGCCAACGCGCGCCGCCATCAGATCATCTTCGCCGTACTGCTCGCCGTCTGCGTGGCGCAGGTGGCATGGTGGATGATCGACCAATGGTGGTTCAGCGCCGATGTCCGCCAACGGCTGCAAGAAGCTCACGAACAGAGCATCCGGGCGGCCGAGGTCATGCTCGAGCAGGGCTTGCCGCCGGAGCGCGTGGCAACGCTGTTTCCGGCGCTCGTCGTCGCCGACGACCGCGTCAGTGTGGCTCCGGAGGTCATCGAATCGTTACGAGATGAACGCTGGAGCCGCCTCAATCGCTATGCCTGGGAGGGCGGGTTTTTCCTCGTCGTGCTCAGCGCCGCGATCGGCGTGTTGTGGAGCGCCGTGCGCACCGAAGCGCGGCTGCGTCGCCGCCAGCACAACTTCGTAACCGCCGTGACGCACGAGCTCAAGAGCCCGCTGGCCAGCATTCGGCTGTCCGTGGAAACACTGGATTTGCGCGATGCCGATGCTGAAACCCGGCAACGCCTCATCGATCGACTACTCACCAGCCTCGATCGGATAGAGGGCACCGTATCGAAAGTCCTCGACACCGCGAAAATCGACGAAGGCAAATTTTCGTTGCGACCGGAACCGGTGGACCTCGCAACGTTCGTCGCCGAAGCCATCGACTCGTTGGCCGCCCGCGCCAACAGTGTCGGCGTCAAGCTCGAGCAGACGGTGCCGGCTGACTTGACGCTGTACGCCGACGCTCAAGCGCTCGCCGCTGTACTGCGCAACCTGATCACCAACGGCATCGAAGCGGCCGGCGGCGCGCCCGACGCCGTCGTATCGATATCCGCCAGCCCGGAGTCTCCGCACGCCGTCATCGAGGTGCGCGACAACGGCCGTGGCTTCAACCCGTCGGACGCTCAGAAGCTGTTCGAGAAGTTCTTTCGGCCGGGAGACGAGCTTCGTCGAGAGGTCCGCGGCACCGGCCTCGGCCTCTATATCGCCCGCTCCCTTGTTGCCCAAAGCGGCGGCGAGCTGTCGGCTCACAGCGACGGGCCGGGGCGTGGCGCCAGCTTCCGCCTGAGTTGGCCGTTGATCCCGGCGGGGAGCTCCAAACGATCGGTCGAGCTGTGAGCTCCGGGGCGGCTGATGGCGGTGCGCGGCAGTCAAAGGGAGCACGGATTCTCGTCGTCGAGGACGAGCCCGAGCTCGCTGCCGGTATCCACGAGAACCTGATCGCGGAAGGCTACGAGCCGGAGATCGCCACTGATGGGCATAGCGGGCTCGAGGCGGCGCGCCGCGGCAACTACGACCTCATAATCCTCGATGTCATGTTGCCGCGCCGGGACGGATTCTCTGTGTGCCGCCAACTACGGAGCGAGGCCAACAACGTACCGGTACTGTTTCTGACTGCCAAGTCCGCGCCGGAAGACCGCATCCGTGGACTTCAGGAGGGCGGCGACGATTACATGACGAAGCCGTTTCACCTGCAAGAGCTATTGCTGCGAGTGGCGGCCATCCTGCGCCGGAATCGCTGGTACGGCACCTCGACACTCGATGACCCCGTTGTTCGCTTCGGTGACAACGAGGTCGACTTCCGCAGCTACCAAGGGGTGGGTGGAAACGGCGAGGAGCACACGCTGACACACAAGGAGGCGTTGATTCTCAAGCTGCTCGCCGAGCGGCCCGGCGAGGTCGTATCGCGCGACGAGATCCTCGACGTCGTCTGGGGCTACGACGAATTTCCGTCGTCGCGAACGGTCGACAACTTCATCATGCGTCTGCGCCGCCGCTTCGAAACCGACCACCGCCACCCACGGTTTTTCCATACGGTTCATGGCGTCGGTTATCGATTTACGCCCGACGGTTAGCCCGCATATCTCAACGCCCTTCGTCGCGAGGGCGTGGAGAAGCGCGCGGATACAAGGCGCGCGCCGGAAGGGCACCGGAGGCGTACGTGACAGTACGTCGAGGAGCCCGACCAAGCGCAACGCGGTAGACGCGCGCTTCTCCGCGCCCGCAGCAGAAGGGCGTTGAGATATGCGGGCTAGGGGGATGGGTGGAGGCATGAAGGACGCGGCGGGTTTGTTTGAATACCCACCGCCCTCCCCCTCCGAGCGCCGCGTTCCGCGTCACTCTTGCCCGCTTTTCCCACAGGAATACGGGAGTGGCGGGCCGGGCAGGCTAGGTTTTGATCAGTCCCTTGTAACTGCGGGGATCGAGCGTGTGGCCGGGAAACAACGATTGGCGGCTCTGCAGCGCCAGGTGCGTGTCGGCTACCTCGCCGAATAGGTCGCGAAAGTCCGTGGTGATCGCCAGATCGCGCCCCTCGTAGCGCTGCTCGCGCTGCAAGCCCGGCCACTCACCGTACACTTGGCCGCCATTGACGTTGCCACCCAGAACCTCGGTGAGCTGTTTGCTGCTCTCCACGGCGCGGATCACGCGCGCCGTACCGAGCTCGCGCAGGGGCTCCACTGAGCGCGCGAACAGCCGCCGGCGTGGTCTCCTCGTCGAGCTCTTCGTCCTGCCGCATGCGGCGCTCGGCGACCTGTGGGGGCGGGTACTGCTCGTAGAGCTCGCCCATGTTCATCGTCAGGCTCGGAAGCCGCGCCAATTTGCCTTCTACGGCGTCGTCTCGGAGCTCCTCGGGGACCAGTTGCTCACGGATGAATCCCTCGGCACCAAGCCTCTGGGCGCGCTCCCAATCGCTGCGCCGGGGGCCGTAGGCCACGCGGTTCAGGACGTGGGCAACGGCTGCTGCGTTTTCGTTTTCCCGGGTCTCCATGTTCCGGTTATACATTTGCCAAAACAGGGTTGTTACCCCTTTTGCGGTTAAGATTTGTAAGCTGCGGCGAGCCGCAAAACGTCGGGAAGAATGTGACCTACTGTCTATATTCAGGAATCTGAACTAGGCTTATCGGAATTCAAACGGCGCTGGCGACGGTTTCCGACTCGGTTCGGCCGCTCGGGCGTCGCCAACACGGGACCAATAGATGATCTACACCGACTCCGGCAAGTACGCGATCCGAGCCCTGACCTACCTCGCTTCGCGCCCCGAAGAAGAGTTGCCCGTGTCGGCCGCCGATGTAGCGGAGGTAGAGGGCATTCCGCCCTATTACCTCGCCAAGGTGATGCAGGACCTGGCGCGCGCTGATTTGCTGTCGTCGGTGCGCGGCCGCGGCGGCGGCTTCACCCT
>CBDUXW010000136.1:0-7542 GCA_965371275.1 uncultured bacterium
GGGGCCGGGCCTGGGGAAATGCGGCCCATCAGGCGCTCGAAGCGGCGATTCGCCCCACTGCCGGCGACCAGGTGCCCGCCATCTGCCGCGCGGCCCTGCTGGCGAACGACCTGCCGATCGACGCCGACGGCGAACCGGCCGATCTGGCCGACCTGATCACGCTGGTCGGCACCGTGCAGCAGACGGAAACCTGGAAGCGAGCGCAAGCGGCTGAAAAACTGCTCGTCGAGGCGCCCTTCGCGGCCCCTGACACCGAATCTGAGGGCGTTCACATCGTCGAAGGTGTGATTGACCTTTGTTTCCGCGAAGCCGACGGCTGGGTGATTGCCGACTACAAGACCGACGTTGTCGAAGACGAAACCAACCGCGAGGCAAGGCGGCAGCAATACCGCGACCAGGTAGACCGCTATGCCCTGTTTTTCGAGCAGATCACCGGCGAGACGGTGAAGGAACGCCAACTCCTGTGGGTCGGAATGGGACCCGATGTGGAGGCCTGGTGATAGGATCCGTTGATGGGCTGGGGGCCATTCGGCCAGCTCGGCGCCATCATCGACGCGGAAAAAACATGTCAAATAGAATTCGCAGCGCTTTGCTCGCCGTCTTGTTCCTTGCAGTGTGGACCCCCGCGGCTTTCGCTCAGGACGAGCTCGAGTTGAGCGTCAAGCCACTCGGCCACGGCACGCTGGCACTGCAGTTCGCCGACCAAACGATCATCGTCGACCCGGTCGCCAACCGCGACTACACCGGGCTGAGCGAGCCGACCGTCATCCTCATTACCGACATCCACCCGGATCACTGGAACATGGAAACCGCCGCCATGCTCATGGGCGGGCGCACCAAGGTCGTCGCCCCGCGCACGGTGGCCGATCAATGGGGCGGTATCGATACGGTGTTGGAATACGAAAAATTCGTGATGGTCGGCGACATCAAGATCGAAGCCGTGCCGATGTACAACATCGAGCGCGGCCCCACCGAAGGCGAGTACTACCATCCGAAGGGGCGCGGAAACGGCTACTTGCTGACCTTCGGGTTGCGCCGTATTTACATCTCAGGCGACACGGAGTGCATTCCGGAAATGCGCGAGCTGAAGGACATCGACATCGCCTTCGTGTCGATGAATGAGCCCTACACAATGCCGCCGTCGGAAGCCGCCGAATGCGTGAAGGCGTTCAAGCCCAAGGTCGTGTACCCGTATCACTACCGCGGCAGCGACCTCGACGTGTTCACCTGGCGCCTCGAAGATACGCCCGAAGTCGAAATACGACTCCTCGATTGGTATCCCCCGCGCTGAAACACAATGAAAAGTGCACGCCTGCTGCTGTGCTCGTTCGCCGTCGCAGCGTCTGCATGGCAGGCGGCGGAACCGGCCGGGCTCACTGACCTCTACGGTCGGTTACAGGAAGCGCCCCTCGAGTACGTGGGGCAGATCCGCAACAAAGAGCTATCCGTCGATCGCTTCGAGTTCACGTTCGACGCGGGCGAGCTCTACATGCTCGAACCGGTCGCCGGTCACGTCACGGGGGCCGTTTTTCTCGGCGACGGGCACGTGCGCTTGGAGCCGCCGGACGCAGTCGAGCGCCATAATGTCGAAAAGCTGACCGACGAGCAGGTCTTCGAAGATCGATTCGAGCGCGCCATCTTCCGCTTCACCGACGATACCGGCGAGCGGCTGCGCTCTCTCGCCGAGCGGGGCGGCCGCGGGAACGTCGGCAAAGCCACCGATCGTTATCGCGATCGTCACAAGGATGTTTTCGAGCAGCGGCTTTTCAATCTCGATGGCCGAGTCGCCTTCGACCTCATAGAACCGGAAAGAGACGGCGGTTTCTTCATCGCCCAGATCGACGGCAAGGATCACGACTGGTTCGAGATGGAGATCGACCCGCTGAACGAGGAAGAGGCTCGCGCCTTCAAGTACGACCACCGGCGCATCGTGTGGGACACATGGGCCGCATTCCACCGCAGCGCGGACTATCGGGCCAATCCCGTCCAAGAACAACGGCTGGTGCCGCCACCGGTGTACTCGGAGTGGGTCGACGACGGTGAGTTACTGCCCGCCCGTCCCTTGTCTCCTGCGATCGAAAGCTGGAGTCGCCGCGTGGCAGTGCCGGAAGTCCACATCGACCTGGCCATCGACAACGACGGCGACGCAAAGGCCACCGCCGGTTTGCAGTTCCAGGCTTTGCGCCGACTGGCGGCCGTGCGCCTGCGGATTTCGCCGTTGCTCGAGGTCACCGACGTACGTTGGTCGGCGGGCCCGGCGCTGCAGTCGCCGGATGCCACGGACGGTGAACAGGAGCGCGACGCTCCTGTGTCACCCTCCGGCGAGTCCCTACCTTTCGTCCAGGAGCAACACAGCCGGAGGATGCAGGAAAACCGCTTCGAGCCGATCTTCACGGTCGCACTGCCGCGCGCCGTAGAGGCCGGAGAGTACTTCTCCCTGCAAATTGCCTACGCAGGCAAGCTGGCCGAGCGGCTGAACCGCGGCGAGTTGTTGATCCGCTCCTCGCTAGGCTGGTATCCACGCCACAGCGACGCCCGGCGCTCGACATTCGACATGATGTTTCGCGTCAGCGACAACCGCCGGGCGGTAAGCGGCGGGCGGCTGATCGACGAGACCGTCGAAGACGGTACCCGCATCGCTCGCTGGAGAGTCGACACCCCAGTGCGCGCGATGTCGTTCAACTACGGCGACTTCGAGATTTCCGAGGTCGACCTCGACGACCTTTCGGATCCGACGATCCAGGTCGCCGGCCTGCCCGAGATCACTATCTATTCCGCTGAGAACAGCGTCGGCTTCGGTTCCGGCGGTCGCCAACGAACGATCGATGACCTCGTCAAGTCGCTGGCCTTGTACCAGAAGTACTTCGGCCCTTTCCCCTACCCGACGCTGCAGGTCACAGAAACCCCGTCGTTCGGCGGCCAGTCCTTCAGCAGCTTCCTGTTGCTCTCGTTTCGGCTCTTCGGTGGCATGCACACCGGAGAGGCGGAGTTGTTCCGCTCCCACGAAACCGCCCACCAGTGGTGGGGCAACGACATCGTCTGGGAGAGCTACCGCGACCAATGGCTATCCGAGGGCTTCGCGCAGTACGCCGCGGCGCTGTACGTGTTGCTCGGCCTCGAGAACGAGGAACAGTTCGACGACATGATGAGCGCCTGGCAGTACGACGTCCTGGCGCGTGTCGACGTCGCCCAGGGCCTCGGCATGAAGCACTACGGCTTCGTGCCGGGGATCATTCGAGAAAGCGACGGCAATGAGTCCGGAGCGCTGGTGCTCGGCGTGCGCTTGAACTCCACCGAAACGCCGTTCGACTACCGGCTGCTCGTGTACGAAAAGGGCGCCTACGTCCTGCACATGCTGCGCATGATGTTGCTCGACCTCGACACCGACAGCGACGACGTCTTCCGCGAGATGATGGGTGACTTCGCGGAACGCTACAGCGGCCGCACGGCCAGTACCGCCGACTTCGAGGCTGCCGTCGACGCGACCTTCGGGCAACCGATGGATTGGTTCTTCGAGCAGTGGGTCTACGGCACCGAAGTGCCGCGGTACCGACCCGACCTCGAAGTGGTCGCTACGCCGGATGGCGAGGCTCCCTTCGCCTTACGGGGCACGATCGTCCAGGAGGACGTATCGGATGGGTTCCGTATGCCGTTGCCGATTCGCTTCGAGTACGAAGACGGTGAACACATCGTGCGGCGTGTGTGGATCGAGGGCGACGTCACGTCGGTCGACATTCCACTGCCGGGACGGCCGCGGGAATTTGTACTCAACCACCGTTTCGGCGTGCTCGCCCGGATTGATTGAAAGCGGGGGTGGCCGGCGCTCTACTCTTCTTCTTGATTGTTGGCGGCTTCCTCGAGCAGCGTGCTGTACGAGCGCTCGTCGCCGTCGCCCGTGCCGATCGGCAGGCCACACTCGACCCAGCCGGCCTGCACCACTGTCCCCAACGGGTCGTGCTTGCCCGAAAAGCCTCCATCGACGTTGACCACAACCGCGTAGCCTTCCGCGATCATCAGGCCGGCCGCCTGGTACGACCGTTGTCCGGAGGCACAGCCGACGTAGATCGACGTGTCTCTGCCGATCGTGCCGATGACCACGGCGAGAAACTGGTTGTTGGGCTCCGGTTGCCCGGTAGCCGGATCGAAGTGGAAGATCGGAACGTTGAGGGCCCCCTCGGGATGCCCCTGCTCGAACTCGTGCTCGGAGCGCACGTCCAGGTAGATCGCCTTCTCTTCGGTCTCGAGGCGGGCTGCTACGTCGACCGGAGCCATCTCAGCGATGTCCATCATTCCTCCCTCGACAGGCGTTGCCATCCGATGCCTTCGTGGCCGAAATCGAAAACGTCGGGGTGCAGCATCTCCGCGGCAATCTCCAATGTCTCCACGACCCTCGGTCCGGGCCGATTGAAGAACTGGTTGCCATCGGCCACGTACACGCGACCGTTGGCCACTGCCCGTAGTGTGGACCATGTCGGGCGCGTTGTCAGCGGCGAAAGTTCGCGCCGAGTTCGCGCGACGTCGAAACCACACGGCGTCAACACGACGACGTCGGGGTCGGCCGCCGCCAGCTCCTCGAAATCGATCCGCGGGGCATGCTCGCCCGCTGCGACGAACAGATTGCGGCCGCCGGCCATATCGACGAGCTCCGGCATCCAATTGCCGGCCACCATCAGTGGATCGATCCAGTCGATGCAGGCCACCGTCGGCCGCGTCACGATGGATGCCGCCCTATCGACAACTGTGGTCATCTTCGCGCCCAGCTCCTCGACCAGCTCCGTCCCACGACCGTCGACGCCGAAGGCCGCCGCGACCTCGCGGATGTCCGAGAAGATGTCTTCGAGGCCGTTCGGGTGCAGCGAAACGATGCGGGGACTCGACCCCACCCATCGGCAAACGGCGTCTTCGACGTCCGCCAAGCTCACCGCGCACACCTCGCACTGTGTTTGCGTAACGATGAAGTCCGGCCGCAGCGCCGCGAGCTGCTCGGCATCGACGCGGTACACGGAGAGCCCTTCCTGCAGGATCGCCTTGATTCGCTCATCGATCTGATAGCTGGTTCCGTCGGCGAACTTCGGCTCGGTGCACACCGGCAAGGTCTGCACCGAGGCCGGAAAATCGCACTCGTGGGAGCGCCCCACCAGATGCTGCTCGAAGCCGAGGGCGCACACGATCTCCGTGCTGCTGGCGATCAGCGAGACAATCCGTGGCGAGCTCATCGGGCGGGGCCACTGTCCTGGCGCCGGCCCCGGAACCACGCCTTCAGCCGTTCGAGCAGCCGCTCGGCACGCTTGGAAACCAGCGACAACACCGACAATCCGAGCGCGATCAACAGGAACCCTTGTAGAAACGGCAGAAAGAGGCCGACGATGCCGAGCAGAATGAGCCCGACCCCGATGATCAACGCCCCGATCCGGAAAGCCAACGAAACCATAGCCGTCGAGGATATCAGGCAGGTGCTTGTATGGTGCTTGCGGCGGGGCTACCGTCTAGCCTGGACTTCTCGACGGGCCGTGAGGCGAGCGAGCGCAGCCGCAATTTGTCGACAAGTCCAGGCTCACAGCCCGCTGGCAAGCGGCCTGACACGGAACCGGGAACAGCGCCATGGTCGATGAAATCACGACATCGCCGGACGACAACCTCGACGTCCTCTGCCCCTGTTGCTCGACCAAGCTGGTGGTCGACCGAGCGACCGGCGACATCCTGCACGAGGACCGTCCGAAGAAGGCAGAAGCCACCTGGGAGCATGCCGTACAGGCCGGCAAGAACAAGCAGGCAGCGGCAGAAGAGATGTTCACCAAGGGCATGGACCGTGAACGGCGCGCCGACGAGATTCTCGAGAAAAAGTTCAAGGAAGCGCTCAAGCACGCCGACAAGAGCGACACGCCGCCGCCCCGAATTTTCGACCTCGACTGACGCCGTGCACGGTTCGCCGAAGCTGCTTTCGCTTCTCGCCGCGATTTTCCTGGCAACGGGGTTTCCGAGTGTCGCCGGCGCCCAAAACGGAACGACCGCCGCGCCGCGCCTGCCTGCCGACATGGTCCGCATCGTCGAGCACGCTTCTCTCGACGGCGCCCGCGTCGGGATTCTCGTCGTCGATGCGGAGAATGTCTCCATTCTTGCCGGCTACAACGCCGACGAGATGTTCTCTCCGGCGTCGGTGAACAAGCTGTTCACCGCCGCTACCGCGCTGTGGAGCTTGGGCCCTTCGTTCCAGTGGCAAACTCCGATCGCCTTTCGCGGTAATCGGAGCGCGGACGGCAGCGTGATCGATGGTGACCTATGGGTGCTCGGCCGCGGCGCCCCCGACACCGTCGAGGAGCAGCTGTGGTTGGCGGCCCGCGCCATCCGCCGCCAGGGGATCGAGCGGATCAACGGTGACATCGTGGTCGACGACCGCTTCTTCGATGCCGAGCGGTACGGCACCGGCTGGCCCGGCGGTGCGCAGACGTCGGAGGCATATCACGCCCCGATCAGCGCCCTGATGGCCAACTACTCGGCCACCCGCCAGGGCAACGACTGGGTCTCGGTGCCCGATGCCGCGCTGCACTTCGGCGAACGCCTGCGCGAATTGCTCGGATTCGCCGGTGTCGCGATCGACGGCGCCGTGCGCCCACCCGACAACGAGGAGCTCAGCAGCGTGGCGGCGGCCTCGGATGCCGACCCGCAGAATGCGCGCGTCGGTATTTCCGACGAGCTGGAGCTGCTCTATACGATCACCTCGGAACCGCTCGGTCGTCTGGTCTTCGACGTCAACAAGTTCAGCAACAACGTGATGGCGGAGACCATCCTCAAGACGCTGGGCGCCGTAGAGTACGGCGCACCGGGAACCGCGACCAAGGGCCTCGCCGCAGTGGCCCGCTTCCGCAACGAGGTTCTCGGTACGGAGCTGACCGGCTACGTCCAGGCCGACGGCTCCGGGTTGTCGAACCTCAACCGCGTGTCCCCCCGCCAGGTCGTTGAATTGCTGGCTCACGCGTACAACGATTTTCACCTCGGCCCGGAGCTCGTCGCCTCACTCAAGATCAGCGGGCTCGACGGCTGGAACCCGAGGCCTTTCCGTGACCCGCCCTTGGTTGGCGAGATGCGCCTGAAATCCGGACACATACGCGGTGTC
This sequence comes from uncultured bacterium, assembly GCA_965371275.1. Lineage (GTDB taxonomy): Bacteria > Acidobacteriota > UBA890 > UBA890 > UBA890 > CBDCBL01. The sequence goes on from CBDUXW010000136.1 coordinate 7,115, forward strand.
AACACGCTCTCCGGGTACGTGCACACCAAGTCGGGACGGGTCGTTGCCTTCTGCGTGATGATCAACGGCCATCGCTCGCAGCAATGGGAAATCGATCAGCGCATCGCCGAGTTGTCGCAGATCATTCTTTCCAGCTATTGAGGCTCAGCGAGGCACTGAAGAGCTTCCCGGCGTACCGCGTATCCGTCGCGGCCGGTGCAGCCGCAGCCGGAATCGCCACCGCCGTCGTGCGGAGTACCGACCCACCCGGTCTCTACGCCGGCCGACCGCTGGCGATGCTGGAATCTGTGTTCGACAGCGGCTCGTTTTGGGTCACCTTGCTGCTCGCCGGCGGCCTGATCGGTTTGCTTCTGGTAACCGCCGGCGCCGCGCGGTCGTCGCGTTCCGCGAAGCGCTGCCCCAGATTAAAAATAGGCAGAGCACACCTC
>CBDUXW010000137.1:0-7494 GCA_965371275.1 uncultured bacterium
AATGCGGTAACCGTGACCGGTGACCAGCAGGATCCCAACGCCTCGAATAACAGCTTCTCCCAGGAAACCACGGTCTCGTCGCCTGAGCCGCCGACCGCCGACGACTGCGCCTTCGGCGTGCCTAACAATTCCGACTGGACCGGCAACGGTGCGTGCGGCTTCGGTCAGGTCGTCATGTCCTGCGGCAGTCCGGCCGACACCAACCTGCTCAACATCACGGGGCCCGCGCAATTCGTCTCGTGCGACGGCAGCGGATTCTGCGGCCTCGACAACATCATCTTGGGCGCGCCACGCCACGCGGTGAACGTCTTCGAGCAGGCCGGCGGCATTCTGCTCGAAGCTACCGAGCTCGATGCCAACGGCTTCCCGACCGGCAACGCGTGCCAGGAACCATTCGTGCAGCAGATCGACGCGCTGGATGCGCTGTTCGACGGCGTGGAGCTACCGGCCATCGAGGTGCCTTCCGGGGATGACGCCGGGAGGATCCCGGGACCAAACCGCTGAGCCACCCGCCTTCATCGCTGACCGCCGCCGGACGATGCGCCGTCGTCACCCTGGCGCTGCTGTGGCCGGCGGTCGCCGAAGCCCAGGGCACCGCGCAGCCCTGGAAGCTGTTCGGCACCAACGAGCTGACGATCAGCGACTACGACGTCGACGGGAATACGAGCGCCAGCCCCTACCAGAACATCGGCACCTTCTGGAGCGACCGTGTCAGCCTGAATCTGGAGCGCGACGCGGGGCGCGGACGGACGCTCAAGCTGAACGTCGGTCTGGTCGTCGGCAAGGACGACTACCTCGCCGTCGACGGGGTGGTGCTTGAAACCTTGCGCGTGAGCTTCGAAGACGGCACCCGGGCGCTGCCCTACCGGTTCCAGGCCGGCGACGCCTTTACGGATTTTTCGCGGCGCACGCTGCAAACCACGGTGCGCGGCCTGACCGTGGAAATCCAACCACAGACCGCGACCGGCCAATCGTTGCTTTTCGCCTCGGGCAGCGGCGAGGCGAGCTGGGACAACACCTTCGACGGCGACACCGGCAGCCTCTATTACAACGGCATCAGCTACCTGCTGTCACCGACAGACGGCACTACAGTAGTCGCCAACTTCGTCAACACGCGGCGGGAAACCCCGCTTCGCGCCCAGCCGCTCGATGGTGCCGACGACGTCGCCACGTTCCGCAACGACAGCAACGTCGGCAGCGTCTACGGCGAGACCTGGCTCGGAAAGTTCTTCCTCGAAGGTGAAGTAGCGTATTTGAGCGGTACGCAGGCCGAAGAAGACATCGACAGCTCCAGCTTCTACGCCCAGGTATCGCGCAACGGCGGCCCGCTGTCGTGGCGGGTGCGCTACGAAGACAATGGCGAAGACTATCGCGCGCCGGGAGCCACCGGCGTGATCGCCGATCGACGCATTGGTGAGTTCCACGGTCGCTACGCCTTCGGCCGTCCGGGAACAATTCGCGGCCGCGCCCAGTTCATCAAGACCCGGGTCGCGCAGCCGGTGCCGACGCGCTCCGATCTGTACGCGGTGTCGTACGACGGCCGACCGCTGCGGGCGCGCAGCACCATGAGCTTTCGGGCTTCGGTGGATTTCAACGACACGCGGACCGAAGACGACAGCGCGGCGTTTCTGTTCACCAACTTCGCGGTCGGCGTCAACGATCGAGTCGGCGCCTTCACGCTCGGGTATCGCCTCGATATACGCGACCAGGACAACAGGGTAGTGGCCGCGGCCGGCCGCCGATTGATAGACAACAACTTCAACGCCGGTCGACCGTTTTCGGCGGCCGGCGCACGCATGAATCTACGTGGAGGGGTGGTGTTTCGCAGCCAGTCGACCAGCTCCGAATACGACCAGTGGAGCCCGACCATCGACTTCTCAGCCGATTGGACGCGCCACCGATTCGGCATTCATTGGAGCTTCCTCGACCAGAACTTCGTGCTGGCCACCGTGGCCGACCTGCGCTACCACAACCAGCGCATCACCTATGCGTTCGAGTACGATGCCCACACGTTGTCGTTCGAGCTCTATCAAGAGCTGCGACAGCCGGAGCTGACGGACAACACCGACTCACTCCGGCTGCGTTTTTCGTACCGCTACGCATTCGACCGGGCCTGGTGATCGCGCTCCCACACACCGTCCTTTGTGGTGCGCTTGCCGGTGCCCTGTGGGCGGTGCCGGCGCCCCTACAGGCGCCGGAGCTTCTCGAGCTGCCGCTCGGCACGCGCGTAGCCGACGTCGAAGCACGCCTCGCCGACTGGGGCCTCGACCCGGTAGTCCAAAATTCGACCGCGCTGTTGATCGAAGGCCCGATCCTCACCTCGGTCTACGACCTGCAGCGCTCCTTCCTCGAGTTCGACGCCGCGGGGCACCTCTCCTCCATCGATGTACAAGTGGTGCCCGACCCCGGGAGCAACGGCGCCGACGTGATGCTGCTCTATGAAAACGTCAAGGCCGAGCTCATGCGCCGTCTCGGCCGCCCGGCCTGGGAACGCAGCGAGGGCTCGACGCGCGGCGGCGGCGTCCTCGTCGGGCTCAGCAACGGCACGCTGATCCGCTACCTGCAATGGGAGGGCGAGGTGTTTGTGCGGGCCGGCATTCCGCGCCGCACCGACGGCGACCTGATCGTCGAGGTTTTGATCACCGCCCGTCCGATCCCGCGGCGCCAGCTGTACTGGGGGCGCGAGCTCCGCTAGCGGCGCCGCGCGACCCTCCGACAGCGTCTAAATCAGGAGTCAAGACTCTGAATTTCTGTTAAAATAGCCGTGAGTTCAGCCCACGCGGGAGATCGCTGCCCGCACCGCGCTGAGCCGGCCCCGACGGGCAGCGTCCCCCCGACACAGGAGACATCATGAAGGGACAACAACGTCTGGCCGAATACCTGCAGCGGCAGGGTGTCGAGTTTTCCTCCAAGGTCCACCCGGAGGCCTACACGGCGCAGGAAGTCGCCGCCTCGGAACACGTGCCGGGTTACGAGTTCGTCAAGGTCGTGATGGTCAAGGGCGACGATGGGCTGGCGATGATGTGCCTGCCGGCGCCCCTCGACGTGGACCTCGGAGCCGCCGCCGAGGTGCTCGAATCGGAGCACGCACGGCTCGCCACCGAGGAGGAGTTCGCGCCCCTGTTTCCGGACTGCGAGGTCGGCGCCATGCCGCCCTTCGGCAACCTCTACGAGGTTCCGGTGTACATCGACGAGTCGCTCGAACAAGACGATCGCATCGTCTTCAACGCCGGCACACACCACGAGACGTTCGAGATGGCACTCGAAGATTTCGAGCGCCTCGTGCACCCGAAGGTAGCCGACTTCTGCCAGACGCACTGGAACTGACGCGCGTCCGCGGAAGCGTTGCCGCGGATTTCGGTAGCCGGGCGGGAGTCGTCGCTACTCGAGGCTCGCCTTCATGTCGTCGAGCAGCGCCATGTAAATCGGATGGCAAAAGTCGTGGACGGCCTCGTCGTTGTCGTCCCAATTCGACGTCCACTCCACCACCGCGCCGCCGTCATCCGACGCCTGCACGCTCACTTTGCCTTGATAATTGCTGCACTCCTCGAGCGGCCCCGGGCCTTCGTCGATGCTGTAGGTGAGGACCCGCGCGGCGGCGTCGACGGTGAGCAGTGTTTCCTTGAACACGCCGTTGAGCACGCGGCCGGCGCCCATCTGGTCACCACTCGCCTCGCCGACGACCTCGACACCGGTGATGACGTTGGGAGCCCAACTCAAGTCGTGGAAATTACTGATCGCTCCCCATACCTCGTCGGCGGATCGGTTGATGGCGATGGACTGGAACGTCTGACCCATTTCGAAAGCTCCTGGCTGGTGGATGAACACTCCGCGCCGAACTGTACCCGCCGGCGCCGCGCGCCGCAAAGTTCCGCCGTAACCTCGCTCACGGTGCTGATGGTCGTCTGCCGCGCTCGTTGGTTTCGCGAATCCGAGAGAATCGCCTTGCGCTCGTAAGTTCTACAATGTAGAAATAACGACATGAGCAGAAACGGATTGTTGGGAACGTTCGAAGAGCAAGTGTTGCTGGCGCTCGTGCACGACGGCGAAGAATCGTACGGCATGCAGGTCCGCCGTCAGATCGAGGAGCGCCTCGGTCGCAGCGTCGCCATCGGCGCCGTGTACGCCACTTTGGACCGGCTCGAGCACAAGGACCTCGTGTCGTCGCGCCTCGCCGATGCCGAACCCGTGCGCCGCGGCCGGCCGCGCCGGTACTTTCGCCTCGAGGCGGCCGGCGTGACGGCACTCGAGAAAGCGCGTGATGCCCACGCCCGCATGTGGCAGGGTGTCCAGCTTCACTCCAAGGCCGGCAAATGACACGTCGAAACGCTCGCGATGCCGCCGCCGGCGGAGTCGACCCAGGCCGGGGCAAGCACTCCACAAGCTGCTCCGCGCCACGGCTCCCCGAGCTCTTGCTCAACGTCCTGCTGCCGACGCGGGAGCAACGCGCGGTGACCGGCGACCTGAACGAAGAATACGAGCTATACGTCAGACCGCGGCGCGGCAAGCTGCGCGCCGACCTGTGGTACTGGCGCCAAACCGTCGGCTCGATCGCACCGACGCTGCGGCGACGTGGCACGTCGCCGGCGGGATCACCTCACCACCAGACTCCTGGCCGCTCCCGCCGTTCCAGGAGACTCGACATGGATAGCCTCACCCTCGACATTCGCATAGGGATTCGCAACTTACGGTTGCGGCCCGCTTTCACCGCCGTGGCGGTGATCACGCTCGCGTTGGGTATCGGCGTCAATACCGCCATCTTCAGCGTCGTCAACGGCGTGCTCCTGAAACCGCTGTCGTATGCCGATCCGCAGGAGCTGATGACCGTGTGGCTCGACAACCGTCTTCAGGGCTGGCCCCAGGACGTTACGAGCTACCCGAACTATTTGGATTGGAAAGACGGCAGCTCGAGTTTCGAGGACATGTCGGCGTGGACGTTCATCCGCCGCAATCTCAGCGGCGACGGCGAGCCGACGCGCGTGCTCGGCATCCTTGCCTCGCCGAATCTCATGTCGGTGCTAGGCGTCGCGGCTGCCGAAGGCCGGGTGTTTACACCTGACGACTGGAACGGCGACCCGAACGTGCTCGTTGTCAGCGACGCCTTCTGGCGCGGCCGCCTTGGCGCCCGCGACGACGCCCTGGGCTCCAAGCTGTCACTGAACGGCATCCCCTACACGGTAGTCGGCGTGATGCCGGCGGACTTCGCCTTCGGATCGACAGAGGCGTTGTTCTGGGCTCCTTTCCAACCCGACGTTCTCGACGGCAGTCGCGGCCAGTTGTGGCTGAACGTCATCGGCCGGCTCAACGATGGTGTTGCGGTCGCGGCGGCCAGGGGCGACATGGACCAGGTTGCGGCGCGCCTCGAAGAGGAGCTGCCGAACGCCAACCAGGGCTACGGCGTGACGCTCGTACCGCTACTCGAAAACATCGTCGGTGACGTGAGCGCGGCGCTCTGGCTCCTGCTCGGCGCCGTGGGGTTCGTCATGCTCATCGCCTGCGCCAACGTAGCGAACATGTCGTTGGCTCGCGCCGCGGCGAGGCAAAACGAGATGGCGTTGCGGGCCGCGCTCGGCGCCGATCGACCTCGGCTGCTCCGCCAATTGCTCACCGAGAGCATCGTCCTTTCGGTTGCCGGCGGCGCCGCCGGCTTGCTGCTGGCGTTCGCCGGGCTGCGGCTGCTGCACGCCCTCAACCCCGGGCTTCCCCGCTTGGCCGGCGTCGGCATCGACGCCAGTGTCCTCGGCTTCACAGCGATTGTTGTACTGACAACGGGCATCTTGTTCGGCCTCGTGCCGGCGCTACGCGCCTCGCGTCCCGACCTGGGCGAAACGCTGAAGGAGGGCGCGCGAACGTCCGCCGGCGGTATTACCGGCCATACGTTTCGTCGCGGCCTGGTGGTGGCGGAGATCGCCCTGGCTCTGGTGCTCCTGGTGGGTGCCGGTTTGCTCATTCGCAGCTACGCTGAAATTCGCCGCGTCGACATCGGCTTCGAGTCCGACGGATTGCTGATGACGTCGATATCGCTACCGTCGTCGAGTTACCCGGAATCGAGTGACGTCTACGGATTCTTCTCGCAGCTACTCGCGGACGTGTCTGCCCTGCCCGGCGTCGAATCGGTCGCCGCGGTAAGTGACGTACCGCTGGGACCGAACTTTTCTTCCGGGCCCTTCACCGTTGCCGGGCGCGATCCCGTCGCTCGCGAGAACTTGGTGGAGGTCAAGTACAACATCGTGACGCCGGGCTACTTCACGACCATGGGAACGGCGCTCGGCGCCGGCCGCTACTTCGAGGCTGCCGACTCCATAGACGGACGGCGTGTCGTGATCATCAACGAAACCATGCAGCGGCTTCATTTCCCCGGCGAGGATCCGGTCGGCCGGCAGTTCCTGCATAGCATTCCCGCCGCCTACGCCACCGAAGACGACCCGAACCCCGAGTTGCCCTGGTTCACCATCGTCGGCGTGGTCCAAGACGTGCCCCAACGCAGCGTTCGGCAACCCTCCGAACCGGAGGTGTTCCGCCCCTATGCCGAAGGACGCGGCAACACGCTGACACTCGTGGCTCGTGCCGCAACCGGCGATCCCGGATTGATCGCCGGCAGCGTTCGCACCGCGGTATGGGCCATCGACTCGGATCTCCCCGTTGGTAGCCAGGGAGCGATCTCCGACCTGGTTGCCGAGTCTTCGGCACAGGAACGGCTGAACCTGCGGTTGCTGGGCATTTTCGCGGCACTGGCCATGACGCTGGCCGCGATCGGCATCTACGGGGTCATGTCGTATACGGTGAGCCAACGCACCCGGGAAATCGGCATCCGCATGGCGATGGGCGCCGACCGCGGCGACATCGTGCGCTCTGTGCTCGGGGCATCGTTGGGCGTGACGCTCGTCGGGTTGACGCTGGGCGTTGTGACCGCCCTGGCGATGACCCGGCTGATGTCGGGGCTGCTGTTCGGTGTCGAGGCAAGCGACCCGCTCACGTTCGCGACGGTGGCTCTCGGCCTCGGCATCACCGCTACCGTAGCCACCTTGATCCCGGCCCGACGCGCAGCGCGTCTCGATCCAACGGCAGCGCTGCGGGAGTAGCGGGTAGGCTGACCGCTAGTTGAGCAGCTTCTCGCGGCGCTCCATGCGCCGCAGGCCGAGGAACAGCAGCAACAAGCCGGCGCCGAAAACGGCCGAACGGTTGATCAGCATCTTCTCGGCCCACATGGGGTCATCGCCGGCGATCGTCGCGTTGAAGGGCTTCAGGAACAGATCGTAGTTCGTGCCCTGCAGCGGCTCGTAGGTCATCAACACGAAGATCAGAAAACCCAGTGCCAGCATGCCGGCGGCGTTGGAGCTGCGCGTGAACACCGCGCAGTAGAACGTCACGCTGGCCACCAGGAACGTCGGGATGAAGGCGTTCAATCCACCCCACACAAATGGAAACTCCGCGAAAAAGAAATACGAGATCGTGCTCATGATCATCAAGGTGACGAACAACACGAGGTAGACC